>CALBXV010000386.1 GCA_937890045.1 uncultured archaeon | reverse complement strand
TAAAGAATATAAAAGAATATGAAAAACATTTTGATGGAGTGGATGCAGTATTTCATTTAGCTTCACCAAGATTACAAGATATTTCAAAAACTGACATTTCTGATTGTTTAGAGGATTTGAAAATGTTATGTGATGTTTCTGTAAAAAATAACATTAGAAAGTTTATATTTCCAAGCAGTTGTAGTGTTTATGGGTTTAGAGATAAGAAGGTAACAGAAGAAGATGAAGTTAATTTAACAACATATTATTCTGAACTAAAATATAAATCAGAATTAGTACTTAATGAGTATAATGAAATAAGCACTATGTTGGCAAGACAAGCAACATTGTTTGGTGTAAGTAAGTTGATGAGAAATGATTTAATGATAAATAATTTTGTTAAATCTATAAAAGAAAAAAAATCTTTTGAGGTATACGGAAAAGATACTTGGAGACCAAACTTATATGTATCTGATTGTGTAGATATTTTGTTACAATTGTTAGATAAGGATTTTGAGGGAATAATAAATGTGGGTTGCGATGAATTAAATTTAACTAAACAGGATATAGTTGATGAAATATCAAAAACTTTAAATATAAATATTTCAGAATATGTTAGTTACGCCAATAATGAAGATACGAGAAGTTATAGAGTAGATTTTACTAAATTGGAAAAAAATATTGATTTTAAATTTATAACATTAAGTGAAGGAATACAGCAATTACTGTCGTATGAGAATGGCGTTATATAATAATCAGCGTAAGTATAATGTTTGAGGGTATAGTTGTATGTTTATTAGCGTACATTGCTTATAAATTAAGTGAGATGAGTGATGATTAGAGGAAAAAGAAATAAAGCAAGAGTAATTCAGCGTATACAGGATGCTGCTAAGCGTCGTATAGTATATGAGAAGCTATCTGATAGTGAGAAATTAGAACTTATTAGTAAACGGCGTGGATCATCTAAAAAAGAAACAGCTCGTATACTGAAACGAATTGATGATTAAACAGTTTATAGTATTAGTACTGGCTACTATGTTAGCTACAGTTCTTATGTTAGAATTAATATTATGATGCCACGGCTACCAAACAATAAAGATACTAATCAATTAATGATTGCATTTATATTAACCGTACTATTTGCACTATATGCATCAGGAGTTATAGGATAATATGGAATTGTTTATTTTAGTTATAGGAGCTTTTGTATTATTACAATTAATACTATATATCATTTCTCATTGGAAAGATATTATGTTTAATCATTTTAAGGATTTAGGATAATGAATTTAACTTGGTTTTACCTTCACTGCGTATTGGCTATAGTAATATTAGTTAAAGACTACAACGGTACTTTAGAAACGTCTTTAGATATGTTCGAAAAGAAGATTGGGTTGTATACACCACCTGATACTACTACTATTGATGCACCACCACCTTTTTATATACCACCGACAGAACAGGTAGATTCTACTTGGATATTACCACCTAAACTTGAAGAATCTGTTCCAGATTCTAACTTTGCAGAGAAATATTTTGATGATAAAATCATGACAGCAATAAATGAGGTCGCGAAGAAAGAATTTTCTTACGGGGCTTAATGTTATTTCAAGTTACAATTACTTTTACACTTTTTATTACAATAGTTTCTATTGTATATACTTTAGTGGGATGGGGAAACGTAGTCCGTTGTGTCAAAATGTATGGCACAAGAAAGTACTGGGTTGATTTTAATATTGTTGAGGCAATGGCTTGGTATGCAAAGGCGTGTGTTATATTACCTGCTTTGTTATATCAAAAAGAAATATGGCAATTACATTTTTTAACATTATTTACAAGTGCACTTTTGATTTGGGCTAGTCGTAAAAAGGGATTACCTACACTTGTAATTTTCAATACTATGTGGATAGGAATATCTAGTATAGTTATTGTAAGGAGTTTATTATGAAAAAACGAATGAGACAATCTCAATCAACGAAACTGATAAAAGGGAATAATTGAGATGTCATACTTATCCAACGAAGATTATTCTCGAATAGGTGGGTGTGATAGCGTAGTAGATTTACACGGAATGAAACACGAAGAAGTAGAAAGTAAATTAGAGAATTGGTTAATATTACATTATAACATAGGTAACTTTCCTATTAAAGTTATTACAGGTAATAGTGAGAGAATGAAAGAGATAGTAAAAGAATCAGCGTATAGAAGAGGATTTAAAACAACTAATCCACTTGACGGAAATACAGGAGTACTGATAGTAACTTCATAATTATGTTATATTTATTAGACCTATGGAAAGACCACATACTCAAATATCAGAAAAGCCTAAGAAATTTTGCACCATATGCAAGAGAGAAGTATTTAAAACAGTTCATACTACCAACTCGTATTGGGCAGATTGGTTTGGAACGCCCGCTAGAGTTATTTGTGTGGATTGTTATAAGGATAAACTATGAGTAAATATAGAAATAAAGATGGAATAGAATTAAGTTATGAGGGGCATAGTGATGACACCCACGTAGATTTAGTTAAAGAAGTAATTAGTGAAGCCGTTAGACTTATATCAACGGGTGGTAATAAAAAAGAAGTAATACAATTCTTAACTGAAAATTTTTCCATTAATGAGCAAACTGATAGATAAAAAATATATAATAGAAAGGTTAGAAATGTTGGTTTCTTTAGTAGAGGAAACGAATACAGATGCGCTCCCTACAAATAAATATTTATTTAATGATCATATAATAACTGCTAATGAAATGTTAGAAGAAGTAAAACTTATTATTGAAGATTCTGTAGATTCAAGAACGACGTTAACTAGAATAATGAGACAAGCAAATAAAATATGGCGAATGACTAATAGAGTTAAGAATGGTGAAGTTGAATTAATAGATCATATGGAAATGATAGAAGAGATAGAACAGTATATAATGTCTGGTCAAAAGATAAATGCAATTAAGTGTTATAGAAATAATATGAATCACAATGATAAAGATACTGTTAGTTTAAGAGAAGCTAAAGACTATGTTGATACAATGCACAGAGATATGATAGCAAGAGGTTCAATTTCATAATAAAAGATTTAGTAGAGTGGCCGACGCCGGCTTGGGCGAGAGCCCTGTTAACATGATCGTGAGCCCGACTTTGGTTGGTAGCTTTTTGCCACTCTACTAATAATTAAGAAATGCAAGTAAAAATTATTCAAACATCAGAACCACGTACAGCAAGTACTGTTTTACATAATATATTGTTTGGTATGATAAGTCCAAATGAACCAGCAGAAGATGCAACAGAAAACGTAGATAAACCTATTGTTATTACACATAAAACAAATATTGATGAGTGGATATCTACATATGGTAAGAAATACGATTTATATTTTATATGTTCAGAAAGAGATAAAGTTAGTAAATATCAAGAATATAAGATGGACAAAAAATATCATTCATATAAAAATGTTTTGATATTTCAATTTGAAGAATTAGATGATACTGATCAAAGTGAGGAACAGATAGTAGATATAGTACATAAGAAGGTAAGAAAGTTGTTACCAAATACTATAGAATTAAATAAAGAGACAGGGTTAAAACGATTAAAAGATATGAATATGAAATATAGTAAGATAAAAGATATGCCATTTCGTAGTTATGTTGATCCATTTTATTCATTACATGGACACCATAGAAATAGAGAAGATTCATAATACGTGATATTTATTTATGGATATGATTAAACTACAAAAATTAATGGAACATTTTGAAATAGATTCAGAGGATACTGCAGGTATTTGTGTAATCTATGGAAAAAAATTACTTGCGTGTAAACGTACAGAGTCTTATTGGTCAATACCAAAAGGACATATACATATAAATGAAGAACCATTAGATGGTGCTTTGAGAGAGTTTACAGAAGAGACGCAAGTTATGTTAAATGGTGTACCAGAGTTAGTATCTACTACAAATAAAAAAAGTGGTAAATTTTATTTGTATAAATACGAAACTGATAAAAGAATAAACCCACACTTAGATCATGAACATGAAGAGTGGGGATATTTTGAGGTAGATAAATTACCACAACCCTTTGATGAAAAGGTATTCAATGAGTTACAAAAGGTTATAGGAGATATAAAATGAGTAAAACTAAAAGCACTTTAATTAATGTTATACTGGGAGTTGTTATAGGTGTTGGTGGATTTTATGGTGGCATATATTATGGTATTGAGAAAACCGAAGTTTATATAGAAAATCTTATGGGTGAATTTGAGAAAATAAGTGATGATGTATCAGCGTTCTCAAAAATTTCAGACCCAAAAACTATTCGTGCATATGTTGATGAGTTAAATAAGATATTAGATGATGTAAAGTTTCTAAACAAAGTTATAGAGACTGGACAGTTAGCTGATGAAGCATTAGACGATTTCTTTGATGAATCTCAAGGTCAGATTAAAGAAGTTAATGAAAGAATAATAGCATTACATACAGAACTATTAGGTGTTGTTGAGAAGTTTACAATACAAAGTAATGTACATTATGAGAATGCTGAAAAGAATATGCAATTGATTGATAAGAGTGGGATGGAAGTTAAAGCAGAAATTGGAAAACTCTATGATAAAATAGATGAGTTATATAAAGAGTTAGAAGAAGTATCTATTATTTTAGACCAAGCTAAAGAAACATTTTTAGGAAAATATATCATTAAATGAGCGTAGTTCCAGGTAATTGGGCAGGTTTATCAGAAAAAACTGAACATTTATTGGCAGAAAATGGTTATTTATTCGAAAAAAGACCATTTGACTATAAAAAAGATGGTGATCCTGTAAGAGAAAGTGAGTTAAAAGAGGCAGTAGAGTCAACTAATAAGCCTTTTTTAATGATAAATCTAACTGAATTTTGGGAATGTGATATGTTTAATTACGATGGTGGTAAACATTTTATAAAATTACATGACTTTTTAGAGACAATTATCCCATTAAATAGAGTTATATTGGTTGGAGACGACTGTAATTTAGCTAAATTGTATGATAAATGGTTTGAAACTACCAATTATAAAGAAAAAATGCATGTAATATCATACCCAATTCTTTTTGCTGAAAGATCAAGGGATTATATTCGAGAAGATCAAGGATTTGATGGTAATAATTTTCATGTAATAGAACGTTATAAAGATAGAAAAAAGTTACCAAGTAAAAAGTTAATGTGTCTTATGGGAATATACTCAAGACATAGAAACTCTTTACAAAAATTTTTCCATGATAATGATTTATGGGAAAGTAATTATATTAGTTATATTGGAAATGATAATTATAAAAATCCAATACTATTACCTGATAGTGGCATCATGGAGCGGGTCGTAATGAGGCAATCTACACCAAGAACTGATTTTGGTTTAGCAAAATATTTCAAAGATTCTTGTTATTCATTTATACCCGAATCAAATAAATGGACTGTGGCACCAAACTCATTATTCTTAACAGAAAAAACAACTAAAGTATTATATCACGGACACCCATTTATGATCATGTCTAGTGTTGGTGCATTAAAACAATTAAGAGAGTGGGGATTCGAAACCTTTCCTGAAATGTTTGATGAGACTTATGATGAAATAGAAAATGTTGTTGAGAGAGATAGATTTTTTAAAAATAATATGTTAAGATTACAAAGAATGGAATTATCAGAATTGCATAAGTTGTGTGAAAGTATAGAAGAGAAATGTATAC
>CALBXV010000385.1 GCA_937890045.1 uncultured archaeon | reverse complement strand
TTCAGCTATAATTGCTGTCGTTACTGCATTATCTTCTATATCTCCTGTTTCAATTACTTCAGGAGTATATTGTGCATGTCTTACAATAGACCATGCTGGTCCAGAGGCTTCTGTAACTGAAGCTAATATTACATCATTTACTCGATCTGGAACAAAACTTTGTTTTTTAATTGAAGCTGTAGTTTGAGTTTTAAAAATAGGTTCTATTACACTTAAAACTGTATCACTTGTTATAGTATCAATAGTATAAGTTTCCTCGTCTTCATCATCTACTCTTATTAATGATCCAACTGTAAAATCACTAGTAAAAGTAGTATTTGTACCAGTAATTACATGATCTGCATCACCTTCTGTACAAGCTACTGTATCTGTGGCTATAGATGTCCATTCACTTCCACCAATACTATAAAATGTTTTATTTCCTAAATCTGTAACTTTTGCTGTTAAAGTTCCTGCACTATAATCCCAATAAACATATCCTGTTTCATCTGTAGATAATCCTACAAAAGCTAATGTTCCTGGATCACTTGCTGCAGCCTTTTCTACTGCTATAGCATTTGTAACTACAGGAGCAGTACTACCAATAGTAACATTACTGGTGGTTAATATTATTGCATTATCAATTCGTCCACCTAAATTTACTCCTGAAACTACTCCCTCTGATTTTAATACACCTGAAGAAGGTGTTACTGTAAATTCGCCTTCTAATGGAGCGGACATCATATTATTCATATTTACAGTACGTATTTGAAATTTATATGTAGTTTGTTGTGGTTGAATTATATTTATTGTTGCAGGAATTACATTTCCTAACATATTCCAATCATTTTCATTATCATCACTAGTCTGGTATCTTACTTGATAACCTTTAGTAAATTCATAGGGTAATATATTATTAGCAAGAGTTTCTTGATCATAAACACCACTTGTATTTACTTTTGGGGGTTCCCAAGCAATACTTAATAAATCTGTAAGTGTTCCTGCGGGCCCTTTTACAGCTGCTGGAACTATTCTTAAATTAGTTGGAACTGGAATTACATGGTCTCCTGTTGGAGCATTTATTGTTCTATGGGTTTCTAATGCTTCTCTTTTATCTACAAAATCAAACTTACTTGCATTATATTTTAAAGCTGTTATATCAAATTTATCTTCACCATCTTCTGCTATTCCTAATACAGTATATTGTTGAGCTTTTAACTCGTCTGCTACAGTTGTTCTTTGAAGTATCCAAATTGTTTCATCATCTGGTACTTTTGAAAAGGCAGAACTAACTCCTAAAGTACTTACAGTCGCTGCACTAGTATTTACAGTTTTAGTTTCTGCATATACATAGGGTGACCAGTCTACAAATACATTATCATTACTATCATCTTGTACTTTTTGAGAAGCCTCTTGTGTTGTAATACTTGATAATATATCACCTCTTGTATATGCTGTACTTGATATAGTTGCACTATCTTGTGCAAGTTTAGCTACATAACCAGGCTTAGTTAGTGTTAATGTATAAGTTTTTCCAGAAGCAATAACTACATCTCTATCTAATTTTACAGAAGTTGTAGTATTTACTTGATATACTTCTATAGAATCGAAAGTTACAAATTCTGTATTGTCTAAATTAGATCCTTCAATTTGTAAATAATGAGCTGCAGTACTAGCTGCTGGTATTGTAAAATCTATATAAGTTTCAGTTGCACTATTAGTACGATAAGTACCAGATCTACCTGATGTTACTTCTCCACTTCCATCTGTAGCAGTACTAATATATGCTTTTGCATATTGATCGGAGTCTGCTGTTTGTCCATGATAAGCTCTAGCCTTAACTCTATAAGTTCTTCCACTAGTTAAAGTTCCTAAACTTTGATAAGATCTAGGGGTTTGAGCTGATCCACCTGATGTTAATTTAATTCTCTTATTTGAAGTATCATGAGATTGTGTAGCAGTTCCCTGTGTCCAACTACTTATTCCACTACCAAAAGTTCCATTTGTAACTAATTGACTTGTGGTTGTTGGTTTTAATACTCTACCTGCCCAACCTACTCCCTGCCTTCTTGCATCTAATACATTAATAATATCTCCAGGTCTAAGAAAGGATGCATTTAATCCAGTTTTAAATTTAATTGTTTCATAGTTTAATTTTTCAGATGCCAATACCCATTTACCTAAACGTAGAGCCTGTCCTCTTGAAGTACAACCAAATGCAGTAATATTTTTTATTTGTGGAAATGATCCTTCTTTTGCTAATAATTCTGCATCTTGTACATATTCTATTGTTTGTTTATGAAAATTATCTGGATTATTATAAGTAACTTTTACCATATTATGACGAGTTTTTCTTGCCGACCCTTCATATTCAAAGCTTCCACCTATTACATTTGCGTCTGTAAATTGATAAACTGGATCTTTTTCTCTATCTTGAACAGGAACTATTGTACCATTTATCCAATATTGCATACTTCTAAATATAGATGCAAGATCTTGTAATACCTTATAGGCTTCTGTAGCTTTGGTTAAATATAAATTACAACTAAATCTTGGTTCTTCAGCTGTGGGATCGGTAGGATCAGGTACTAATTCATCACAATATTTTCCAATAGAAAATAATTCCCATTTATCTACATCATCACTATTTATATAGTTACCTAAGCCATATCTTTTATTAGTTAATAAATCATAATAAACCCAAGCAGGATTATCGGTCCAAGAAGTATAAAAATTACCATCCCAATCTTGATCTGTAGTTTCTATAGCACCTGTATTAATATTTCGTGTATAACTTGCAAAATTTATAGGATTATCAGCAATTGCCGAAATAGTAGTTGAATTACCTGAATGATTAGCAGTATCATAAACTGTACTATTTAATATAAATCTATTAAAAATATCTCTTACAATAACATCATTACCAGATTTTGAAACAACAGTTCCAGAAGCTGCTGTAGCTACTATAGTTCCTCCTGGTGCATGGTCTATGGGATTACCAGACATAGTATAGTTGAATGTTGTAGATCCTGTAGATATAACATCAAAAGTTCCATTATAATGATTATCACCAGAACTTACAGTTGCTCCTGAAATAGTAATACGTGCAATTTCTCCTTTAGGTATTCCATGAGCCGAGGCACAAGTTGCAACAGCTCTTAAACCCTCTCTTATACTATCAATTGAACCTACTAGACCACTAATTGAAAAATTAGAACTTATAGTATCTCCTACCGCAAAATTTGTAGCACTAGCAAGTGTTATTTTCTTTGCTCTAACATCTGAAGCGAAATAGTTAGTTGGTACAGAAATTTTTACTCCTTTAAGATCATAAGATCTTTTAGGAATACTTGATCCAAATGCTTCAGCATCTAACTTAGTACCAATATAAGCAGTTAATGGATATTCTAATTTATCTGTTATTTGAGATTCTATAATACCACAATATATATTATTAAAAACTTTATAGTCTTCATCAGCAACATCTCCTCCTGTTCTTGTAACTTTTACTTCCCAATCTTTAAAGGGTTGATAGGCTTCAGTATCTATACCAAAAGTATGAACATATTTTGAACTACATTTACCAGTAAAACCTGTTCTATATGCTGGAATAGTTTGTACCCCTGCATCATTTGTATATATAAAATCGATATCAAATGAAACTGTTGTTGGTAGTGTATCTCCTTGATTATCACCCTTTTTATCAACTTTATACATGGCATCAGTAAAAATTGAAACTTTAAGATAATCAGTTAATGATCGTTCTATGCTTCCTGTAGTAATTTTTAAATATTGTGGGGTATCTAACTCTAATTTACCATTTCCAGAAAAATCTTGAGTAATAGCTGCAGTAGAAAAATCAGTTAAAAAGCTTTTAGGAATACCTTGATCTTGAGTTCCATATCTTTCTATACCTTCATAACCTTTAAAATTATATTCAGCAGTATTTTTCTCTCTTACTCTAGTTTCATTAAAAAATACAGAAGCTGCACCATCTACTAAACCTACAATTTCTCCTTCAGATACAACATCAATTACCGCAGCTTTATGTCTAGCGAATAAAGTATCATCCCACTCAACAGCACCTCCACCAGCACCTTTCTTAGATCCTATGATTATTGGTTTTTTTATTTCTTCTGTCATAATATCATACCACTTCCTGTTGGGTTAGAACCAGTATTACCTCCAGGGGCAGGAAATCCTGGACCCCCTCCTGTAGTAAGAAAATACCATGATCCACCTGAAGCGGAAACAAATATTCGAGTCAAGCCTGGAACTCTTGAAGTTTCTTGATTTGATTTTATACTTGCGCTAATTACTGCACCACCTACAGTTAATCTTCCATAAAGAATAGGAATTGGAGTTCCTTGTTTTGCTGAATTTACTGCACCATCAAATAAATAACTTTGTTCTTCATTTCCATCTGTATTTGATTCTATAGGTGGGGCTAATAATTGTGCTACCCCTCCTAACATCATTGCACCCCCCATACTCATAGCAAAACCTGTAAACCCTGATGCCCCTGAATAAGCTGCAGCTAAGGACATAGTTTGT
>CALBXV010000384.1 GCA_937890045.1 uncultured archaeon | reverse complement strand
GGTGAGGAATCTTACCAGGGCAAACTTTTAGAAGCACGACAGAATGATTACAAAGACGAATTCGTCTTGGTATTATTAAGTATCCCGATATTAGTGCTCGCCTGGGCAGTCTTCAGTGACAATCCACAGGCTATGGAGAAGGTAAATATTTTCTTTGAGCACTTTGCGGCACTTCCAAAATGGTTTACCAATCTTTGGATTTTGGTAGTAGCCAGCATTTTTGGAATAAAGGGAACACAGATTTTTAGAGGTGGTGGACAAAATAAAAAGTAATAATACGCCCATGATTAATTTCCCTTTTAATATCCAGATGACAGGAATGTTTATATTTATAACATTGTATTTAATTTTTAAGGTAATACATTGGCTATAAAAATAAAGAAGATAATTGTAAAAGTTAGAATGTGGTACGCTGATATTAGGGGTCATCATGGAATGCGTTGGGACTATGAACCTTCAGAACATTACTTTGGGAGAAGGAAAAGAAAATGAAAATATCAGACTCGACAGCAATAAGTATGCCGATGAGAAATCTTTTGGGAATATTAGTAGCGGTAGCTTTTGGGATTTTTGCCTATACAGAGATTACAGCTAGGTTAGTAAGTCTGGAGACATCAAGAGAATTATTTAATGCTGATTTATTAAAGAAGTCTGAACAAAAACCTACTGATCAGGAACAATTCATGTTGATAGAAGACCTATATAAAACTACAGAAAAATTAGAAATAACTCAAGAACAAAACATGACAAACAAAGTTAATATAGAATTTTTAAATAAACAATTAGAAAAAGCTTTAAGTGATATAGAAAACTTAAAAGATAAAATTAGAGCTAATGGAATTCATCAATGATTATAGAAACAGTTGTAGCTTTACTTATGTTTGTTAATCATGAAATTAAAGAACATAGAATTCAACCTTCTATGTCTGTATGCCTTAAAGGTAAACGTGAAGCAACAAGACAGCTTAGTGATAATATAGAGTACAAGTGTATTAAAACTAAAGCTGAAGTACATACAAATAAAGATGGCTCTAAATACATTAAGAAAATTGTTTTAGGAAATTAATGATAAACTTGGAGAGCGTTATGGATTATTACTTTACAGCAGTATTAGTTATAATGCTAATCTTGTTAGCATTATTTGGGGGACCTAATTATGGGTGAAAGATTTTGTAAAAAATGTGATCATCTCTGTCACTGTATAGAGGCAGATTTTAAAGATTGCAAATGTGAAAATTGTGAATGTGTAGAAGCAAGCACAAAAGAAGAGGATAAAACTTATGAATAAATTATATTTAGTATTAGCACTATTATTTGCATTAAGTGCCTGTTCGGTCGGGCAAAAATGTACTTATACACAAGATGGAACTAGGGTTTCTTCTTGGGTATGGTTTTTTAATGGTGATAAACCAATAGACTTAGATAAAAATAACTGTAATTAAAATGACTCATGTCATACACATTATTATTTCGAATATGCAGTATGCTACATATAGCTTGTATGACACCACTATCAGATGGGATAACCTATCCTGATTTTTCATCCTGTGTTTTAGCAGGTACTAAAGTTGCTAACGAATTAATAATTACTTTAACCCCTGAAGAAATTAATAAAGATCAAATATACGTACAATTTGCATGTATAAAAAAACCTGATATAGAATTATAAATATGAAAACCCTCCTTATAATAATATTTAGTTTACTTATCCCAACATTAGTATTCGCTGCAGAAACACAAACGAATGTTTCGGGCAGTAATACAAGTATTGAAGGTGGGTATGAACAAAGTACAACTTACGAATCTGGCTCTGAATCAAGCAGCACAACAACTAATACATCTAATTCAAATCTAAAAAGTGCACCGCCAACATCGAGTGCACCCTCGTTTAGCTCAATGTCACAGGATGTATGTAGTAGTGGGGCTAGTATAGGTGTTCAAACATTTGGACTGGGCGTATCAGGTGGAAAACATTTTAGAGATTTAAATTGTGAACGAATTAAATTAGGTAAAGTCTTATATGATTTTGGTATGAAGGTAGGAGCTGTAGCTCTTCTCTGCCAAGATGAAAGAGTATTTGAAGCTATGATTAATGCAGGCACTCCATGTCCTATTGATGGTAAAATAGGAAAAGAAGCTATGAAACTATGGAAACTTTATGATTTCGAAAGACCTGATTATAAAAAATATGTTTCAAGAATGGCTAAAAGAGAAAAAGTTAATCCAGTTATAAATTTACCCTCAGATAAATCAATAGATAAAAAAGTTAATTGGAAGGAACCTAAATGATTTGGTTAGTTATATTTATAGGAGTAATGGCTTATGCGGTTTATCGTATCAATACTTTTGATGGTGATATTAACCTTCGCAACTTCTTTCGCAGAAGATAACGATACAGCTTTTACATCAAACATATTACCTAATGCAGGTGATACCACATCAAGTTATAGTAATGCTGATTTAGATGGAGTAACAACTGGTTCTAGTGC
>CALBXV010000383.1 GCA_937890045.1 uncultured archaeon | reverse complement strand
TAAAGATAAAGAATATCCAGATGTAGAAATAGTGTCAGTTAATCCCGTGTTTATGAGGGGGGTGTTTGATAGAGATATAGTTCAAGAAAAGTGGAATGAAAAACAAAACAAAGATTCGGGAAACTTAGAAAGTGGTGATATAATTGGTGATGAGGGAGAGGTTAAAACTTATTAATAAAGTTAAAATTTATGGAGCTGGGTCAATAGGAAACCATTTGGCTCATGCTTGTAGAAATAAAGGTTGGGATGTAACGGTATGTGATAGAGATGATGATGCTTTGACCCGTATGAAGAACGATATTTATCCATCAAGATATGGGAAATGGGATGAGTCAATAAAGTTATCACGCGATGCATCAGGTATGCAAACCAAATATTTTGATGTAGTTATCATAGGAACACCTCCTGAAAGTCATGTACCTTTGGCTTTAAAAGAGCTAAAATATTTTAATCCTGAAGTTATAATGATTGAAAAACCATTGAGCACACCAGATATGGAAGGTTGTCAAGAACTATTTGAACTGTCTGAACAAAAGGGAGTTTTTGTAACTTGTTCATATAATCATACATTAACTCCTAATACCAATATGGCATCAGAATTGATTAGTAATGGTTTAATAAAAAACGGTAAGTCTATACACGTAAGATGGTTAGAACATTGGGGTGGTATATTTGATGCACATCCTTGGCTAGATGGTCCTCAAGATAGTTATCTCGGGTTTTCTGATAGAGGTGGTGGTGCTTGTGGAGAACATTCTCACGGTATTAGTATATGGCAACATTTTTCACATCTTTTGAATCAAGGAAAGATTTCTGAAGTTACATCTACAATGAAAATAGTAAACGACACTTATGATGAGACAACTCAAATTTTAGTGAAATCAGAAAATGGAATTATAGGTACTATTATACAAGATGTTGTTACTGATCCATCTGTTAAAAAAGCTAGAATACAAGGAGAAGATGGATACTTAGAGTGGATAGTAAATTATTCTGATTCTGAAGATGCTTTAATATGTACTACCTATTATCCATCTGGTGAAGGTGCTTTTCGCGGAAGATTTCCGAAATGCATTCCTTTCTTTAAATCTAGACCAGACGATTTTAAATGGGAAATTGAACATATTGAAGATATTTTAGATAATAAGACAGATAGAGACAGTTCACCAATATCACTTGAACGGGGACTTGATGTTATGCTGGTTATAGCAGCCGCACATTTATCAAATGAAACTGGAAAAAAAGTAAAAATAGATTATAAAAAAGGTTATTCATTGGAAGCTTTAAATGTTATATGATAAAAGAATTTTAACTGTAGTACCAGCTCGTGGGGGTAGTAAAGGAGTAAAGTTAAAAAATATTCAGCCTATATTGGGAATACCGTTAATAGGTTATACAGGAAAAATTATTACTTCAATTGATTTTATAGATAGGTCTGTGGTTTCTACAGATAATGAAGAGATAGCTAAAATAGCAGAATCGTATGGGATAGACGCTCCATTTAGACGACCTGAAGAATTAAGTGGTGATATAATTGGTGATTGGGATGTTTTATATCACGCGTTAACTACTATGGAAGAAATAGATTCGTGTGTGTATGATGTTATTGTAATGTTACAACCAACATCTCCATTACGCAAAGTAAACCACGTTGTTGATGTTATAAAAAAACTAATCAAAGAAAACCACGATTCAGTGTGGGCCGTTTCTGAAACTGACGCTAAAGACCATCCATTAAATCAATTTAATCTTAATTCTAATGGGTTGTTAGATTATTATGATATTGATTCAGCAAAATTTGTAGCTAGACAACAATTTAAATCAACGTATCAGAGAAATGGTGTAGCTTATGCTATAACAAGAGAGTGTATTCAAAAAAATAAAGATAAAAAAACCTTAATGGGGGAAAGTACGGCTGCTTTTATAATTGATGAGTATGTAGCTAATATAGATACACATTTTGATTTGAAGTTGGCTGAATTTTTATTGAAGAATAAGGAATCTGAATAATGTGTGGAGTGGCGGGGGCTGTATCATATACAAAAAAAATAAATAGACAAGTAATTGACAAAATGCTGGATTCCATTCATCATCGAGGACCTGATGGAGATGGAATGTTTGTTCGTGAGCAACCATCACATCGGCATGGTCTGATTTTAGGTCATAAACGATTAAAGATTATAGATTTATCTGATAGAGCTAAACAACCAATGTCAATAGATAATGATAGATTAGTTATTTCATATAATGGTGAAATTTATAATCATATAGATTTAAGGCGTGAAATCGGAAATGTTAAGTGGATTTCAAGTAGTGATACTGAAACTGTAGTTGAATCTTACAATAAATGGGGAATAAATTTTCTATCAAAGTTAAATGGTATGTGGTCATTTGCTATTTGGGATGAAACAATAAAGACATTAATTATTTCCAGAGATAGATTTGGTATAAAACCAATGTATTATTCAGAATATGATGGAGTTTTATATTTTGCATCTGAAATAAAATCTTTTTTTAATTCACCTGTACCTATAAAACCAAATTATAAAACTATTAGTGATTTTTTATGTGGGGGTGTTATAGATCATTCATCTGACACTTGGTTTAAAAATATATATTCGTTACCACCAGGTAGTTATTTATCTTGGAAAGGTGGTAAATTTACAATAAAGAAATATTACTACCTGCCTGATTATGTAGATGAAGATAATTCAAAATCAATAGATAAAACAATAGAGGACGCTACTAACCTAATTGTGGATTCAGTTACCAGATGCACTTATTCTGATAGAAAGGTGGGAGTTCACTTTTCGGGTGGTATAGACTCTTCAGTTGTGGCTACAAAAACTTCAGAAGCTCTAAATGGAAATATTGATACATATACTTACGGGTATAATGAAGAAAAATATTCAGAAATACCTTTTGCTAAAAATGTTTCTGATGCATTGGGTGTTAAAAATTTTCAATCTATATTAAAAAATGAAGATTTAGATAAATTACTATTACAGATATTGATTGAACAAGATGAGCCTTATACTTCAGTGCGTGTAGTTTCAGAACATAAATTATATTCAGATTATAAAAGTAATGGAGCTACGGTTATTCTTGAATCAGCTGGTGGAGATGAGGTATCTGCTGGATATTCTAGATATTTGTGGCCTTGGTATTTAGATTCAGTTTTGGATAATGGACCTCAAAGAGCCATTTCTGATTTTATTAATATTTCTTCACAAATTAGTGAAAAAGATAATTTTAAAAAATTTATATTGGGCACTGCAGCAAGTCATTTACGGCCGAGTACATGCACTTCTGATGGTGTACCATTTTTAAATTATGATTTATTGGATAGAAGTTTGGTTAAAATATCAACACCCATTGAATTTGATAAACCATTTAAAAGTAATTTAAGAAACTCTCAATTTCTTGATTTTACTTATATTAAGTTACCACGTTTTTTGAGATTTTTGGATAGAGCTTCAATGTCAAGTAGTAGGGAAGCTAGACTTCCATTGTTAGATTATAGAATAGTTGAATTGGGGTTTTCTGCTTTAAATGAAGCAAAAATTAATAACAATCATCAACGTTATTATATGAAAAAGGTCGCGTCTAATTTATTATCATCAGAGTATATGCCAAATAAAAGGAGTATAGTTGACCCACAGAGAGATTGGATGAAAACTGGACGTCTATCTGAAATGACAGATGATATATTTAATTCAAAATCTTTTTGTGAGAGGGGAATTTATAATTCTGTATCAGTACAACAAGAATATGAAAAATACAAGTCATCTAAAACACCAATGAATAGTTTTGGACTTTTTCAATTATTGATGACTGAAATGTGGTTTGAAAATATTATTTAAAGTGATTTGTTTTAACTATATTTATATATATAAAATTGTTATAAGGGAGATATAAGATGTTTTTTATTTTTGAAATGGCTAACAATCATATGGGAGATGTTAGTCACGGAAAAAGAATCATAGATGAATTTTCTAAGTTGGCTAAAAAATATAATATTAATGCTGGTGTTAAATTACAATTTAGACAATTGGATACTTTCATCCATAAAGACTTCAAAAATTCAGATTTAAAATATGTAAAAAGATTTAATGAAACAGTACTTACAAAAAATCAATTTAAAGAGCTTATTGATTATACAAAAAAGAGTGGATTAAAATCTGTAGTAACTCCATTTGATAATGAATCTATCGATATTTTGGTTGAATTGGATGTTGATGTTATAAAAATAGCTAGTTGTTCTATTGACGACTGGCCGCTATTGAATGAGGTTAGTGATATTAATAAAAAAATTATAATATCTACTGCTGGAATTGATTTAAATTTATTAAGGGAAGTTTATAATTTATTCAAAAGTAAGAAAAGAGATTTTTCTTTTTTACATTGTGTGGCTGAATATCCAACTCCACGTGGTCATGCTAATTTAGAGAGAATCAATTTTTTAAAAGATGGATTTTCAGATGTGGAAATTGGATTTTCAACACACGAACCACCTTCAGAGAAATCAATTGTACCTTATGCAGTGGCAATGGGTTGTCGTATAATAGAAAAGCATGTAGCTATACCAACTGAAAATTGGGGTGTGAATAAATATTCGTGTACTCCTGAACAAATTGAAAATATATTTAAAGATTTACAAGTATTAAGTTTATCAACTTATGGTGACCCTGAAGATAGTAAGTCTGATGGAAAGTGGGGTATAAAATATGGAGAACTTGAAAAAAAATCACTGAAGTCCTTGAAACGAGGAATATATGTAAACAAAACATTGGAATCAGGACATACTATTACAGAAGATGATCTTTACTATTCGATGCCATTACAGGACAATCAATATGATACTTCCTATTTTTATGATGTAGTTAAAAGTAGAGTTGGGGAGAATAGTATTATAAAAGACAGTCCGTTATTAGAAAATGATGTACTAACAGTAAGTCACGATGATATGATCGAAGAAATAAAAAGTAAATGTCTTGGTATTTTAAGTGAGAGTAATGTAAATATTACAAAAGAAGATAAAGTTCAATTGTCAGCTCATTATGGATTGAAAAATTTTTTAGATGTTGGGTGTTTAATTATTGATAAGATCAATAGAGAATATTGTAAGAAGTATATTATACAATTACCAAATCAAAAGCATCCCCCACATTATCATATTAAAAAAGAAGAATCTTTTGAGTTATTACACGGAGATTGTACATTAAATTTAAATGGTACTGATGTGCATTTAGAGTTAGGAAAACCTATTTTAATAAACCGAAATGTGGTTCACTTTTTTTCAAGTAAAAATGGTTGTATTGTTGAGGAAATTTCTACGACACATTATTTAAATGATTCTAAGTATGAAGATACTAATATAAATAAATTGGATTTATCCGAAAGAAAAATAAATATTAATTTGGAGAGTTTAGGAAATTAGATGAAAAATATAAAAGATGTTTGCTTTATTATTCAAACTAGATTAAGTTCTTTAAGATGCCCACAAAAGGCTATAAGACCGTTTGCTGACACCACTTTAACAGATATAGCTATACAGAAAATTTTGAAGTCTAAAGTTATTCCAAAAGAAAATTTTTATGCCTCTGTATATGAAAAAGAATTATTAGATTTATGTGATAAATATGATATTAATATCTATTACAGATCTGAAGAATCAGCTAATTCTCGTGGAAATATAGGTACAATTGTTTATGAGTGGTATAATAGATTACCGTATGAATATTGTGTTCTTATAAGTACGTGTCAACCTTTAATGAAAATAGAAACTATAGATTCTTTTGTAAAAGCTTATTTAGAAACAGAATTCGATGGATTGTTTGCAGTTGTTCCTAAAAAACAATACTATTGGAACAACGATGGTGATTTGATTTCGCCTTGGCCTGAAGGATGCAATTTAATGAATACCAATGTGGTTGAGCCAACTTTTGAGGCAGCACATTGTTTATATGCTTCAAGAATGGATGCCGTAGGAAATGGTATGTTTATGGGAAAACCACCATACACTAAGAATAACCCAGATTTATTTTCAGTAGAAGAATTGGAAGTTTTTGATGTAGATCATGAATGGGAATTTGAAGTAGCAGAAATATTATATAGAAAATTTAGAAATGATTTTAATATCTCATAGAGGAAATTTAGAAGGTAAGAATCCTGAGAAAGAAA
>CALBXV010000382.1 GCA_937890045.1 uncultured archaeon | reverse complement strand
CTGCAGTAGCTGTTATTAATGATAGTGGTGTTATTATAGGAATCAATGTAACAAATAAAGGATCTGGATATACTTCAGCACCTTCTATAAGTATTGCTGGTGGAGGTGGGTCTGGTGCCACTGCAACAGCAACAGTATCAACTGCCTCAGTGTTTACTGCTGGTGAAAGAATTAGTGCTACTGATTTATCTATATCAGCAATGGCCGCAAGTTCTTCGGCAACAGGAAAGGGAAGTGCTATATCAATTGATACTGGAGTATTTTATATTAATGGAAATTTTATTAATGTAACAGCACATACTTTAATCTTAGACAAGTATACAAATACACCTTCATATAAAACAGGATTAGCAGTATCAGAAACAGTAATTGGTTCTGGTACAGATTCAACCTTATTGGACAATGCACAAGGTGCATATAACTATGCAGCTCCAGGTGCAGATAGATTAAAATATTCTCTTGCCCTAGCAAAGAAAACTTTAACTTCAACTGATGATACAGATTTTTATGAATTGTTAAGAGTCAATGCTGGCGTTAAAGAAATAGATGTTAATATTCCAGTCTACTCTGTATTAGAAGAAACATTCGCAAGACGGACATATGATGAATCAGGAAGTTATACTGTAAGAGCTTTCTCACCGCAACTGAAAGATCATTCATCTGATCCAACAAAATTTAATATTAGACTTGACCCAGGTAAAGCATTTATTGAAGGTCACGAACACGAAACTATTATAGCAACTGATGTTACTTTAGATAGAGCAAGAAGTATTACCAATGTAAATAATTTTGATAGGTTGATGCAATATGGAAACTATGTAGTTGTTGACGCTCTAACCGGTTATTTTGATATTAGTGAACACGTTACAGTTGATTTACATAATCTTCAAACTCCAACAACAACAAATCCCACTACATATGCAGCATCAAAAATTGGAACAGCTAGACTAAGAATGACTGATTATGTTTCTGGTACCGGCCAAAATCAATATATCAATTTTTATCTATATGATATTGTAATGACTAGTTCAAATTTTGTTAATGTAGAATCACTTGTAGTTCCTGTTAATGCAGCTGCTACACCAGTTGTTATAAGTGCATTAGGTCAGATTTCTACTACTGGTCAAACATCAGGTGGTGATACTATACTTTATGAAACAGCTGATAATAGTTTAGTATTTAAATTACCACAGAATACTATTAAAACAATTCGTGATGATGTTGGTGCTATTGATACTAGTTATACAGCTAAAAGAACTTTTGAAAATGTTCAATTTGCAGGGGGTCGAGCAACAATATCAACTGCTGGTGCTACTGAAACATTTTTTGGTACTGGTGTATTGAGTGATAGTAATAAACGAGAATACTATACAGTAACTTGTAAGGTAGCTGGTGGCGGTTATGCGGTAGGTGAGTTAATTGCCTTTGATGGTGTAAATGAAACAGTAACAGTCAATGGTCCTACGAATCAAACTATTACCTTCGATGATGATAGTGGCTCAACAGTATTTACAGCTGATATTATTGCAACAATTAATATTGATAGTAAACAAGAAAAAATCAAATCACTTTCAAAAAGTAATGTCTTAAATATAACTGGTCCTAATACTACTGCTTTATCATCTGATTCAATAGCTAAATCAGATGTATATAAAATACACGCAGTATATGATTCTGGTGTGGCTGGTACTGATGCAGTATTACCAACATTGACTGTAGCAAATACGGCTGAAACATTAACTCCTGGTGAAATTATTACTGGTGCAACTTCAGGTGCAACAGGAATTGTTGTTCTTGGTGCTGGTAGTACGACTAGTGTAACTTATGTTCCAGTATCGGGAACTTTTATAGCAGAACCTATTACTGGTGGAATTACCAATTTTACAAAAACAGTATCTTCAGTAGCTGCTGGTGATACTGATATTATTGCGAAGTATGAATTAGATACTGGACAGAGAGATAACTTTTATGATCACGGAAGTATAAAACTTAAAGCAGGTGAGACAGGACCTTCTGGAAGAATAGCAATCGTCTATGATTTCTTTACCCACTCTGGTGTTGGATATCTTTCAGCTGATTCTTATTCAGCTGCAGTAGGATTTGAAAATATTCCAACTTACCTAAGTCCTGTTACAGGAACAAAAGTTGAGTTGAGAGATTGTGTTGACTTTAGACCACGAAGGACAGACGGTGCAACCACAATGGAAAATATTGAATTGCCGAAACCAAATACGAATTGGTCTGCTGATTACAGTTATTATCTCCCAAGAATAGACAGAATATTTTTAAGTAAAGAAAAAAAGTTTGGAGTGAATAAAGGTGTACCATCATTAAATGCTGCTCCTCCTCAACGACTTGATGGAACGATGGATTTATATACTGTTTATATTCCAGCTTATACATTTAACTCAAGTGATGTAACACCTGAATATATTGAGAACAAACGATATACAATGAGGGATATTGGTAAACTTGAAAAACGAATTAATAATTTAGAATATTATACCACACTTTCACTTCTTGAAAAGGAAGCTGAGTCATTAGTTATTAAAGATACTGCTGGCCTAGATAGATTTAAAAATGGTATTCTAGTTGATGGTTTTAATGGTCATAGTATTGGCAACATTCTATCTGCTGATTATAAATGTGCTATTGACTTTGATGAAAAAATATTAAGGTCACCATTTACATCTAATTTAACAGATGTGATATACGATGCAAGTGACCCTGAAACAACGGGTATTCAGAAAACAGGTGATCTAATTACATTACCGTATACTGCAACAGCATTTGTAACACAAACAGTAGCAAGCAAATCAATTAATATTAATCCATTCGCAGTATTAGCTTGGATTGGAACAGTTGACTTAACACCACCGAATGATAATTGGATTGATACTACTACACGACCTGAAGTTGTTGTTAATATCAATGGTGAGAATGATGGCTGGGAAAATCTAGTTGGATTAGGATTTGGCTCACAATGGGGTGATTGGCAGACAATGGGGACTGGTAGAGAACGAGTACTTTCATCAACGTCAAACGGAGGTTCAGGTAGATGGTTCCAAATTATGACGGAAACAGTACAACAAGACATACAACAAACAAGAACAGGAATTCGTACAGAAATTACTGGAGTTGATACTGTAAGAACTAATATCGGTGAAAGGATTGTTGATGTATCAGTTCTTCCATTTATAAGAGCAAGAGATATAGTTATATCTGTAACCGGAATGAAACCAAGTACAAGAGTGTATCCATTCTTTGATGGTACTGATGTAGCTGCTTGGTGTACTCCAAGTGGAGGTTCTTTGGGTGAGGAAATTTATACAGATTCATCTGGTTCAATTAGTGGTCTAACTTTTTCCATTCCAAACAGTGATACTCTTAGATTTAGAACTGGTGAAAGACAATTCTTATTGGTTGATAATACAACAGCAGACTTAGTAAGTGCTGGAACATATGGTGAAGTTGTATATCAAGCACAAGGATTGTTACAGTCAAAAGAAAATGTAGTTGTATCTACAAGAGTTCCAACCGTACGAAGTTTGGGAATGGGTACAGCAACAGATTTTAGAACTAGTACAAATACTTTTACAAGATCAAGAGCAGTTGGTTGGGTTGATCCATTGGCTCAAACCTTCTTGGTTGATGCAGTTATTTATCCTGATGGAATTTTTCTAACAGACTTAGACTTATATTTTAAATCTAAAGATTCAGATAATCTTCCTGTAACAGTACAGATTAGAAGTACTTTGAATGGTTATCCAGATAAAACTATTATACCATTTTCCGAAGTTAATAAATTACCAGCCGATGTTAATGTAAGTGATGATGCATCAATGGCTACTAAATTTACTTTTCCGTCATTGGTTTATCTACCACCTGGAGAATATGCAATTGTAGCAATAAGTAATAGTTTGAAGTATGAAGCATATATTTCTGAAATGGGTGACAACATTCTTGGAACGACAAGAAAAGTTTCTGAACAACCATATGCAGGTGTATTATTTAAATCACAAAATGCAAGTACTTGGAGTGCTAATCAAAATCAAGATTTGACATTTCAATTGAATAGGGCAGTATTTACTACAGGTGCTACTGCTAATGCAGTCTTTAAAGACGGAACTTCCGCAGCGGATGTTAAAGCAGATGTGATTCAAATTGTTCCCGAAGAAGTTAGAATAAATAAGACTTCTATTTTTTGGGGAGTTAAAATGTCTGATGAAGGAACAGGTGTATTAGATACTACTTATTCTGAAATTATCCAGAATACTAATCATAAACTTTCCACACAAAAGAAAATTACGACAAGTGCTGGAAGTTATGTAACACGAGCTTCCTTAGCATCTGATAGTACACATATTTCTCCAGTAATTGATACGAAAAGAAATAGTGTTATTACAGTAGAGAATATTATTAATAATGTTACAACAGATGAAACTAATGCAGAGGGTGGTGATGCAACAGCAAAATATATTACAAGACGGGTAAATCTAAAAGATGGATTTGATGCAACAGATTTATCTGTATTCATGACAGCTAATAGACAAGCAGGAACTGGTATCTCAGTTTATTATAAAGTGTTATCCCCGTATGATGAGAATACTTTTGATAGTCGTCCATGGGTATTAATGAGTGAGACAACAAATACAAATACTGTTTCAGCATCAGATGATGATAACCAATATTTA
Source organism: uncultured archaeon (assembly GCA_937890045.1). The sequence continues at coordinate 479 of CALBXV010000382.1, read as the reverse complement.
GAATTAGAATTTACTCCTCTTGCTTCTGGGTGGGGCACTAGTTATATGTGGGCGGGGAGTACCCATGCTACTTTTAAAACATTTGCAATTAAAGTTGTTATGACTTCTGCAAGTACAACTAAAATACCTTTGATCAAAGACCTTCGGGTAATTGCTTTAGCATAATATGAAAATAGAAAATACAAAATATGAAAGAGATATAGATTCAAAGGCTGTATTGAATACCAATAGAAATGCTTTAGAGAATTACAGGGCTGCAAAGAAACAAAAAGAAGATGAAATTGCTATTATAAATAATATGAAAAGTGAAATAGCAGAACTTAAACAACTTGTTAAAAAACTTTTAGAGAAATAATATGGCTAAACGAGTCCAACGAAGAAGAGGTACAACTACAGAACATAGTGCTTTTATGGGTGCTATAGGTGAAATAACGGTTGATTTGGATAAGGATACTGTTGTAGTACATGACGGAGCAACG
>CALBXV010000381.1 GCA_937890045.1 uncultured archaeon | reverse complement strand
TTTGTATTTTTCCTAATTTAGATAATACTAGTCCAATATTTGGCTTTGATGTTATATCAGGTAAAAATAAAATGACAGGAGCTTTCCATGATTTTTCTGCAACAACACATAAGGATCATTTTATGATAAAGTGGTTTGCCGATTCTGTTTCAAATTTTGTTCCTGTTAAAAGGAGGCCTTTGCCAGAATGGGCCTTAAATATATTTTCTCCTTCTATGGTTGCTGCTAGTAATGTTAATAGAGAAGCAGAATCATTAGATATTATAATGCTAACATTAAAAAATCTAAATTATTATTTTGATAATGTGTCTGAGTCTAACGGAAGGGGAATTGTTGAGGAAGTATCTGAACGTCAAAATTATTATTGTGACAATCAAAAAAAGAATCCACATACACCCAAGGTGATGAAGTCTTTAGGTTTGGATGAAGAAGATGTAAATTTGTTTTGTTCAGATATTTTATTTCCTCGTATAAATATTGGGTATGATACATCTCAATAAATTTCAGGATGTTATAGAAGGTCTTAAAGAAGAAGGTAATTATAGAGTTTTTAATGATATTCTCAGGGAACGTGGCAAATTTCCGCAAGCAATATGGTACTCTAAATACGCTGTTAAACGAATAGTTAATTGGTGTTCAAATGATTATTTGGGCATGGGTCAACACCGATATGTTATAGATGCAATGCAAACAGCATTAGAGAGTTCTGGTGCTGGTTCAGGCGGAACAAGAAACATATCAGGCACTACACATTATCATGTTGCTTTAGAACATGAACTAGCAGAACTACATCAGAAAGAAGCTGCTCTACTTTTTACTTCAGCCTATATTGCAAATTCAGCTACTTTAGAATCTATGGCTAAAGTCTTGCCTGATATTACTTTCATAAGCGATAGTATGAATCATGCATCCATTATTCAAGGAATTCGGCACAGTAGAGCTAAGAAGGAAATTTGGAAACATAATGACCTAAAGCATCTTAAAGAATTGCTTGAAAAAACTCCTGATCCTAAATGTGTTGTTTTTGAATCCGTTTATTCTATGGACGGAGATATATGTCCATTAAAAGAAATTGTAACTTTATGTAAAAAATATAAAGCTATAACTTTCCTAGATGAAGTTCATGCAGTAGGTCTGTATGGAGAACGTGGTGGTGGTATTACAGAACGTGATGGTGTTGATGTTGATATAATAAATGGAACATTAGCTAAAGCGTTTGGGGTACAAGGAGGATATATTGCAGCTGATAAGGATTTTCTAGATGCTATACGAAGTTTATCCTCTGGGTTTATATTCACCACAAGTATAAGTCCTGTTATATGTGCTGGGGCCTTAACCTCTGTTAAGTATGTTAGAGATCATAACTGTTTAAGGCTTACTATGCAAGAACGTTCTCAAAAAACTAAAGTAGAATTGGAACGAAATGGCATAAGTGTAATGGAAAATCCATCACATATCGTACCTGTTATTATAGGTGATGCAAAAATATGTAAGAGAATTAGTGATGATTTGTTATATAAAGATGGAATTTATGTACAACCTATAAATTATCCTACCGTAGCAAAGGGCACAGAACGATTAAGGTTTACTCCCGGGCCATTTCATACAGATTTAATGCTATATGATATGGTAATTAAGTTGAGGGATGCAATGCGACATAACAAAATTGTATAAATAGTAGCAAAAGCTTGGAGTTTTTATGTCACTAATTAATAATCTAGTCGTTGAAGCTAATGCTGATTTCTCGGTCACTGTAGAGTTGACAAACGAAGATGTTGATGGAAATATCACAGTACTTGATTTAACTGGGTATACAGCTTTAGCTCAAATACGAAAACGATACGGAACTAATACCGTATCTGAAACTTTTACTATTGCTTGGCCTGCAGATAGGACTACTGGGAAATTAGAGCTTGAATTGACTGACACACAAACTGGCATCCTCAAAGACGGTAGATATGTTTGGGATTTACAATTAACCGATTCTTTAGGTATTAAAACTAGGACTTTAGAGGGGAGGTTAGTAGTTCAACCTTCCGTTTCTAGATAGGGAGAATAAAAAGACATGGCTACTAGTTCAACTGGTACTACATTAAAAGCAAAAGTAACAAAATCACAATTAAAGCTTAGAACTTTAACAGATTCTAATTTTGGTACATTATCAGCTGCTGATGATGATAAAGTTGTATATTATGAATCAGCAACAGATTCTTGGAAATTGAAAGACCTTATTACAGAGGTGGATTATACGGTTCTTACATCTACAGGCTCTATTGTGTTTGATGGGGGAACATTTTAATGCCTACTATATCAAAATTTCTAATAAAAAGGTCTTCCGGAAATACGGCCCCAACCGATTTAAAATCGGGGGAAATAGCCTATACTTGGGGTGCTGCTACAGAAACTAATGGCGGCCAAAGATTCTTTATTGGTGCAGGAGATGAATATCCTACAGGCCCCGGCGGAGCCTTAGAAGCTGAATTTATACATCAAGTCGGCGGTAAGTATTTCACTGATTTGTTGGATCATATCCGAGGACAAGTTAAGCCTGATTCTGCTTTAATAGTTGATAACGATAAAAAAATAGATCAACTGAGGGTTGATAGAGTAACTTTAGATGGAAATAATGTTGGTATCTTCCATGAATATACTTCAGGTGGTCATCTAAATGTTGATGCTCAAGGCACACAAAATCTAAATCTAGGAACACTTGCAAGTGGTTCTGTTGTTAATATTGGTAATGCAACTTCAGAAACTACAGTTCAGGATAACTTCACTGTTAATGGAGATTTGGCAATTTTTGGCACTTCTTTCTTTGCTGGTGATTTAGCCCTTTCTGGTGAAGTAGATATTACTGGTGACCTTGATGTTGATAATATAAATTTAAATTCTAATGCTATAACATCCACCACTGGTGTATTGTCGATAGATCCTACTGGCGCTAATGCTTTACAGTTGGGTACATCCAATAGTGGCGGAGTAATTTCAATTGGACATGCAACATCAGAAACAACCGTCAATGACAATCTAACAGTTACAGGAGATTTGATTGTTAATGGTACACAAACAACTCTTAATGTTGCAACCATTACAGTAGATGATAAGAATTTAGAATTATCAGCAGTAGATACTCCTACTGATGGTATAGCAGACGGTGGCGGTATTACTCTTAAAGGTACTACAGACAAAACTATACTTTGGCAAAATGCTGATAATAGATGGCATTTCAACCAAGGTATTGATATAGATTCTGGTGACCTTATTGTAGATGGCACAACAACATTAAATTCAGATTTAGATTTTAATTCATCAAACATTGATGTTTCAACACAAGCCACAGATATTAATATTAAAGATAATAGTGCTACGGCTCTTACTATTTCTGAAGGTACTACAAATTATGCTGTATTTCATACCACAAATTCTGGTGAGAAAATACAATTCCTTAAAGATATAGATATAGATTCTAATGTAGAAGTTTCAGGTACTCTTACGGTTGAAGGACTTTCAACTCTTAATGGTGGCACATTAACATTTGGTGATGCCGATACAGATAACGTGGTGTTTGGTGCAGATATTAATTCTAATTTTATACCTAATGCGGACAACACATTTGACCTAGGTACCGCTACAAAAGAATGGAGAAATGTCTATATTGATGGCACAGCTCATATTGATACGTTGGATATAGATGAGAACGCTGTCATAGCAGGTACATTAGGAATCACTGGTGCAACAACGCTAAGTTCCACATTAGGGGTTACTGGTGTTTCAACACTAAATGACCAATTGAATGTTAATGCTCCTGTGGAGATAGCAGGTGCAAGTTCGTTTATACATCTACCAGATTCTACAGAAATTTATATAGGCACAAGTAATGATTTATCTTTTTACCATGATGCTACAGATTCCTATATTACAAATAAAA
>CALBXV010000380.1 GCA_937890045.1 uncultured archaeon | reverse complement strand
TTTTCTTCATTAAAGAAATTACTGTTAAAGCATCCTCTTCTGTTACTTTATTTTTTAATAAAATTCTTGATCTTGCTGTAGCTAATCTTATTAATCCTTCAAGTTGTCTAGGTGTAATTATTACCATGTCTTCTTCAGAAATATCTCTTGTAGCTAGATAATATTCAAGAATTTTTTCTTGTGCTTCTTTAGTAAGTTTAGGATTAATTTTTTTAGAATAAATTATGTATTTTTTTAATAATTCAAAGTCTATTGGTGGTGCAATAACTTGATCTTCTTTTCTGTGTGTATCTAGTATATGTCTAGCTAATTGCTCATCTTTGACACGGTCTTTTTCATCTCGTACAGCAAAAATTAAATCAAATCTAGTAAGCAGTGGTGTTGGTATGTTCTCTAAATTTTCATGTAAATTTTTGTAGATGTCGTATCTTCCAAATGTTGGATTTGCAGCTGCTATAATTGATGTTCTAGCATTTAAGGTTGCTACAATCCCTCCTTTTGCTACACTTACAGTTTGTTGTTCCATAGTTTCATGCAATGCACTTCTATCTTCTGCTCTCATTTTATCAAATTCATCTACTGCTGCAATTCCTTGATCTGCTAGAACTACTGCTCCTGCTTCTAGAAACATCATTCCGCCACTTTTTTCTCTTACTACTGCTGCTGTTAATCCTGCTGCGGTAGAACCTTTTCCAGATGTATATAATCCTCTTTGAGCTATTTTAGCTACATATTTTAATAATTCGCTTTTTGCAGTGCCTGGATCTCCTACTAATAAAATATTTATGTCACCTCTTATCTTTGTACCATCACCTAATGTTTTTCTTGGTGAACCTGCTAATAATAATAATATTGCTTCTTTTTCATTTTCATGTCCATGGATAAACGGTGCTACTGATTGAATTAATTTATCATATAATTGTTCATCTTTTGCTAATTCCGTTATTCTATCTTGATCTTCTTTTGCTAAAGGTAAATCTTCTGGTTCTTTACCTATTATTTCAATATATCTTGATTCTATAACTGCATTAAATGTTGTTAATTTATCGATCTTAGACACATCTTCTTCTTCAGCTCTTATAACTCCAGTTACATCTACTCTATCTCCTGGACGGATTTTATTTACTGAATCTCCAGTAATTTGAACGTCAAACGCTCTTGGTAATTGTCCTGCCGGTAACTCTTCAGGTAATTCTTGTATTCTTATTTCTTGATAATCAATAAAGAGTGAATCTCTTTTATCTAATTGAAAATATTTGTCTCTATTTATGCCACAACTTGGTTCAGAACATAATAATGGTTTTTTTAACGCTTTACCCTCTTGTTTTACTATTGTGCTATGTCCTGTACTACATGAAAAAACACCCCAAACTAAGAAAGGTTGAAGATTTGACGCTCTTACTACTAAACCTGGTACTGTTACCAATTTATCTAGATTTTGTGTCCCAATACTCCTAATTGATATATGTCTTTCTTCATTAGTGTCTCTTATTCTTACAAAAAAATCCATTGGTTTACTTGCTCCCATTCCAAAAGGGGAGTTTTTTGATAATCTCTCTGCATATGATTTATCCTCTTCCATTAATATTTTAAACGCTGCTGTTTCAAATTGATCTAATATCTCATCTGGATTATTTGATATATCCATACCTATTTGACCATCTTCATATTCTGCTAATTCTGATAAATCAATCAAAATTGATTTACCATTTATTTGTGATAATCCTGCTATTTCTTTTCTATATTTTCCTCTTTTGTATTTCTCAATGAACTCTATTAATCTCTCTTCTCTACCACTTTGTGTATATTCTGACAATTTTTATTCACCTAAAATAACTGATTTCCATTTCTTAGTTAAATTATTCATCATTTTCAAAAAATTATATTCTTCTTCTGCAATATTCTTTTCCAATGTTGTTTTTATATCAGGTGAATTCGCAAAACTCATAATCTTTCCTGTTCTTATGTTTATTAGCTTTCTAAAGGAATTTCTAATGTTTTCTAATTCTTCTTTTTTATCTGGATTTAAACCTAGCAAATATAAGTAGAATCTTATTTTTTTATATATATCATTATTGATTTTAGATAGTTTATTATATTCTTGGATCTTCTCAGTGTTCAATGTTTTGAATAAATATTGTTTAAATTCTTCTGTATCTATATGGCAATAATTCATTTTTTCTAATTCTTCTGCTATCCAAAGCGGTATTTCTAATTTATCTCCAATTTTATAGTCTTGAAATCTATCTGAATCATATTGAATATCTGGTAATTCTTTTTTTATCTCGATTTTAACATTTAAGAATGGATATATTGTTTCTAATTCCTCAATTGTTTTGTATAAATTATTTTCTATCAACTTGCTTTCAGATTTATTATATATTTTATACTACTATTCTTCTTAATATGTTTTTGATCTAATAATTCTAACATTATTGTAATATTTTTCTTTGTTAATATAATTCTTTATATATTTAATAACTGAAATAAAAAAAAATAAGTTTGAGCTTAATTATCACTTTAGTCGCTTTAAAACATCTAAATTTAATCATAAATGATTAGTAATCTATAAACACAATAATTTATGCGTAATCTCGCAAATTTCTTATATTATTCTTTATACAATGTTAATTAGAGAATTCTATTGGAAAATATTATGTGGGTTGAAAAGTATAGACCTAAAAAATTGGAAGATATTATTAATCAAAAATCTGTTATTCCAAAATTAGTTAATATTATTAAGAATCCTGAAAGAATGCCTAACTTACTTTTTTCTGGGCCGCCTGGTACGGGGAAAACTACTGCTGCTATATGTATAACATATACTGTTCTAGGTGAATACTGGAAAGATTACACGCTTGAATTAAACGCTTCTGATGAAAGAGGTATTAACACTGTAAGAAATAGAATTAAAACATTTGCTAGTTATACTGATCGAAGAAATAATATCCCTTTTCGTATAATAATATTAGATGAATGTGATGAAATGACTAATGATGCTCAATCTGCTCTAAGAAGAATAATGGAAGAACATTCTTCTTTTGTACGTTTTATTCTAGTAGCAAATTATTCGTCCAAAATTATCGAACCAATTCAAAGCCGTTGTGCAATATTTCGATTCTCTAGATTTGAAGAAAAAGATGTAGTAACATACTTATCAAAAATCTCTAATATCGAAAAAATTAATTTCACTGATGCTGGACTCAAAAATATATGGAATACATGTAATGGTGATATGCGAAGAGCTATTAATATGCTTCAAGCTACTTCCTCATTAGGTTCAGTTGATGAAACATCTGTTTCAAAAACATCTGACATATCTTATATTAATATTGTTGGGAAAGTTCTTGAACTTGCATTAACTGGAAAATTCCTTGAATCAAAAAATAAATTTATGGAATTAAAACATGTTTATGGAATGTCTGAACAAGATTTTATTAAATACGCTAATGAAGAATTATCGAAAAAATCAATTAATAATATTGAGAAATTAATCGAAATCCTAGCTAAATATGATTACAGAATTATAGTTGGAGCTAACCCTGAAATTCAAATTGATGCGTTACTTGCTGAAATAAGTGCGTTAAATAATGAAAATAAATAACTAGGATAATAAAATGAGTTTTCTGCCACCTAAAGGAATGAGAGATATAGACAGTAAAGAATTTAATTCTATGGAAAAAATTAGATCTGATTTTATTGAATTAACTAATTTATTTGATTTTAATTTTATTGAACCATCGCCTATAGAATCATTAAAAACTCTTGAAGTAAAATCTGGTCCAAATATTAGAAATGAAATATATGATTTTAAAGATAAAAGTGGAAGAGAATTAGGATTACGTTTTGATCTAACTGTAGGTATTACACGATATGTTACATCCAGAAGAGATTTCCAATTCCCAGTAAAATTATGTGCTTTCTCTGGAATGTGGAGATACGATGAACCACAATATGGAAGATATCGTTGGTTACATCAATGGGATGTTGAAATATTTAGTAAGAAAAACATCCAGTTTGACGCTGAAATCATGGACTTCACTTATAATTTAATGAATAAAGTTGGATTAACTAATGTTTCTATAGAAGTTGGACATCGTAAAATTGTTGAAGACTATATTAGGAATATTCTAAAAATCACGGATAATAATTCTATTGATGAAATGTTACGCATTATGGATAAAAAAGGGAAAAAAAATATTAGTCAATTAACTATAGAAGCTAAAAATAAAAATATTGACGAAAATCAATTTCTTCAACTATTAGAATTCTTTGAGATTAACAATAATGATGACATACTATCTGAACTTAATAAATCTAATATTGATGTAACTGAAATAACACAAATTCTTGAATCACTTGATAATAGAAAAATTAAAAATGTCAATCTAAATTTTAACATTGTCAGAGGTCTAGATTATTATTCTGGAATTGTTTTTGAAGTATTTGATAATGATTCGCCAAAACTAGGAGCTCTTGCTGGAGGAGGTAGATATGACACTCTTCCCACTCTTTTTGGAAGACCAGAATTAGGTGCTACAGGTGTAGCAGGTGGTATTGAAAGATTAATTATCGCTTTATCTAATAAAAATATAAGTGAAAATCCTAAATCTAAATTTTTTGTAGCCTATGTAAATGATGAAATGAAAAATGTTGCTTTAGAACTTGTTTCTGATATGAGGAAAAATCGAATTATCTCAGATATTGATTTAACTCGCACTTCTTTATCTAAACAATTAACTTTTGCTTCTTCTAGATCATTTGAATATGTGATTATAGTTGGACCAAATGATTATTCTAATGGTAATGTTGTTATAAAAAATATGTCTAATGGTAATGAAAAAACATTGCCTATTAAAACTCTAATTGATTATATATCTTCTATATGACTTAAGGTAATACTTATTGGAAAAAATTAAATTTTCCTTAGAAATAGGAAATCAATTCCATGATGTGAATTCTATTATTGACTTTATATCAAATGTTGAGAATCTTAATTTCTACGGTTTATATTATGATGATGCCGTTCAATGGTCAACATTTGATTCATGGACTATTCTATCATTAATTGCTATATATTCTAAAAAAATACGTCTAGGACCAGCTATGACTTTTATTAATTATAGAAATCCTATAATGCTAGCTAAAATTGCTTCTACCATTGATCAAATAAGTAATGGTAGATTAGAATTCAGAATTGGGATTGGTGATATAGGTGTGAAAAATGACTGTAAAAGATATAACTTTCCATTGTATCAATCAGATGAAAAATTTCTACGTTTAAAAGAATCTATTGAATTAATCAAAAATCTGTGGACTACCCGTAAATCATATCAAGGAAAATTCTATTCATATAATTCTGCTAATTTGCCACTTAATAATATTCAATTACCTTTTCCGCCTATTACTATTTCAGGAACAAGAAATAATTTACTTGAACTTTGTGTAGATCATGCTGATCAATGGGAAAGTATTGAAACTGATATAACTCTTTATAAATCTCAACTTAACAAATTAAATGAATTTTGTAATTTTAAAGATCGTAATTGTAATAAAATTCGAAAATCACTTGAATTGTTTGTTGCTATAAATGACTACGAATCTAATATAATGAACACTGTTAAGTCATATGTTAAACATATGGGTATCACTCTTAATCATCCTTGGGTAAATAAATGGTTTATAGGAGATATAACGAAATTTCAAAATTTTATTAGTGATTTTCATGATTTAACTGTTGAAGAATTTGTTATAGTTCCTATTACTAATGATTTAAATAAATATGTTGAATCTTTTGCAACTGATTTAAAACTTTAAAATGTATCTTTGATTAATATGTTCTTGTAAACTTGAATATTTCTGCAAAAACTCTTTCATTTATTATATCTTTTAGTGTTCTATACGCGTTTTTACGTGTTCTTCCCTCGTTTCCTATGGTTGGAATTTCAGGAGGATATTTTAGCACGGCTGATTTTATTACTTCATTATACGGTATAATATTGGGGCCATATTTAGGTGTAGTTAGTATTATTCTAGGTACATTCATCTCTTTTATATTAGGAAAAGCACCTATTTTTGTTGGACTAGATTTTTTACCTGCTGCTGTTAATGTATTTATTGTAGGTTTATTAATTAGAAAAAAATATTCTTATGCTTTGCTATTATATGTTGGGATATTATTTGTCTTTATTTTACATCCTCTTACTATCTTCTCTATTAGCATTTCTGACCAACTTCAAGTACCATATAATTGGTTCCATATGATTTCAGTAATATTACTGTTATCACTTGTTTACTTTAAAAAATCAATTGTGCTTACTGGGAATCTTAATTTATCAACTTTTAAGTTCATGTTTGTTGTTTGTTTCATTGGTACATCTATACAACATATTGTTGGAGGTATATTGTTTGCTACAATCTCTACTTCAGTTACTAAATTTATTGCTGTTGAAGCGTTACCTGCTATATGGACTACTATATTCTATTTATACCCGTTTGAACGTACTTTTATTACAGTTATTTCTACGATTTTATCTGTAGCTATATATAAACGTACTAAAATTCTTTTAGATAATAATTAAATTCCGCTTTGTTCTATCTTATTAATTTCTAAAGATATTTTATCTCCGACTTTTATTCCAGAATCTTCATATTCTCTTATTTCCATTTTTATAGTAGTAGAAATCTCTCCTCCACCTGGTTTTGTTAAACTACTTAATGTGTTTTGCATGTTTTTCATTAAATCTTCCATTGAATTAAATCCCATTACTTGAGCACCTGGTCCAATTCGTGGTTTGTTTGAATCTTTTACATCTCTAGGATCTTTAATCGTCATTAAAACATATGGTCCACCGTCTGGTGAAGCATCAATTCTTATAACAATAAACTCTTTTTTCATTATTTAATATTTTCAAATTAAATGAATTTATAACTTACTGTTAATTTTGTTTATAATTCTTTTAAAAAAATTTTCCGCCGTATTCAGCTTTGTTTCCTAATTCTTGTTCTATTCTTAAAAGTTGATTGTATTTTGATGTTCTTTCACTTCTTGCTGGTGCTCCAGTTTTTATTTGACCAGCATTTATTGCTACTGTTAAATCTGATAAGAAATCATCTTCTGTATCTCCTGATCTTTCTGAAACCATTACTCTATAATTATTTGTTAGTGCTATTTTAGTAGTTTCTAATGCTTCTGTTAATGTTCCAATCTGATTAACTTTTAATAATACTGCATTAGCCGCTGACATTTTTACTCCTTTTTCTAATATGTGTGGATTACTTACAAATAAATCATCTCCTACTATTTGTATTGATAATTCACTTGTTATTTCTGTAAAACCCTCAAAATCTTCTTGATCTAGTGGATCTTCAATTGATATTATGTTGTATTTGTTTACTAATTCTTTATAATATTCTATTAATTCTTCTTTACTTAATTCTTTATCATCATAAATCCTGTATCTATTTCTATTAGAGTCATAAATATGACTAGCGGCTGAATCTAAAGCGTATTTGAATATGTCTGTATATCCAGATTCCTTTACAGCTTCATGTAATAAATCTAATGCTTCTTCAGGTGTTTTAATTCTTGGAGTATATCCTGCTTCATCACCTACATTTATTGCGTATTTATCAAATTTCTTTAATATGATCTCTCTTAATATTTTGTATACTTCTACACATTGAACTAATGATTCTTCATATGTATTAGAATTTATTGGTGCTATAATAAATTCTTGAAACGCTAAATCACTTCCAGCATGTTTTCCTCCATTTATTAAATTCATAAAAGGTATTGGTAACACATGTGAATTCTTGTTTCCAATATGTTCATATATTGGAATTTGTAATGCTTTAGCTGCTGTTTTCGCTATTGCTATTGATACTGCTGTTGTAGCGTTTGATCCTAATGTTGATTTGTTTTCTGTACCATCTATTTCTATTAAGACTTTATCAATTTCTTCTTGATTTGTTATGTCTCTATCTTTTAAATTTTTGAATATTATGTTATTTACATTATTTACTGCAGTTCTCACTCCTTTCCCTAAATATCGTTTTTCTCCATCTCTTATTTCTACTGATTCATGTATTCCTGTAGACATTCCGCTAGGCACAATTGCTTTGTCACTTATACCTTTTTCAGTTAATACTTGTACTTCTACTGTTGGATTCCCTCTACAGTCCAAAACTTCTATTGCTTTAATGTTTTTTATCTTATTATCTGTCAACAAAATTATTCAAATAT
>CALBXV010000379.1 GCA_937890045.1 uncultured archaeon | reverse complement strand
CGATATCGTTTCCAATCAACTTCATCATTTAGAATTTTCCAAGATAAATCACTACCCTCATCATATAGTAATGGAATTCTATTAGCAAATCTCAAGAGCTTAATTCCTTTTGTAATAACTTTTCCACCATAAGCTAATCCAACTTCTGCAACAAATGGGAAACCAGAATATGCTGACGCTGGTCTTTTAATAACTGAAACAAATTCTGGTTGTAATTCTTTTACAATACCAGCTTCAAATATTTCTTCACCAAGTGGAGAAAGACAACTAGCATCAGGCATTAAAAAATCTTCAAATTTATGTAGTGCAGTAACAAATTTAACTAGATCCGTATTTCCTAGAGTACGTACTTGTCTAGAAGAAGAAAAACCACTAAAAATACAGAATTTATTAGCATTATTCACACCGACACGATGAAAGTTACTCATAAATTTTAAAATAGAATCACCACCAGCAACTTCTAATAAATGATCGCTAAATGGATTTATTTTAATAAGATTTTTAGAATCAGTAGTATTTGATAGGAGGAAAATTCTATTATTTATCAAATTTATTGCATTAGTAGAGAGATTATAAACAGATTTCATTTCAATATTACTTTGCAGATAAATAGATAGAAAATTACGTAGTGTTTTAGACATATCTCTCCATTTTTTAACAATATTTTGCAATACAGAAATTGTTTTAGAGAATTTTTTAGCATCATAAGTAATATTCAAAGATGAATCAGATGATAGAAGGTCAGATATATTTAGAGCATTATTATTAAAAATAATTTTATTATTGTTAATTATATCATTAAACAAGAAATTTTTACATTTAACTATATCACTCATTTGAATAGACAACAAGTTTTGTAATTCATTTTCTAATAATTTGTGATTTGAATCAACTAGATTATAAGAATTAGAATTAATTAATCTTCTAATTGTTTCAACATCTACACCATATGGATGTGGTTGAGTTTCTTTTGGGTTAGAAGGCATAACATTTATTACTCTATTATAGTCAAACACATTATTTTTTGGATCAGTATATTTTATATTAGCATATGGATTTACAAGAGCAGTTTGTCTAATATACTCTTGAATTTTTTGAATTGAACGGAAATAATCACCTATTAATGTAATTTCAATACTAGTACCAGTTCTAGTAGTAGGTTTTTCAGATTTATTTAGAATAATTGGTCGATTATTTTGAATATCAATCATCATTTTGTAATTATGTAATATTTTTCCATCAGAAGATGATCTAATCATAACGGGTCTATTTGTAGTAATTTGCCCATAGAGAATTGCCATTGTACCACCCAGACCAAACATACCTCTAGCCTGTTTTAACACAAATTTTGACCCATAAAATACTCTGCCAAAAGCTAGTGGAATGTTAACATCTAGAATACCAGGTCCATTATCTCTAACTTTTAAGACATAATATTTAGGGTCAGGAGATGAATTATCTGATGATTTGAGACTTATTTCTAAATTAGGTTTAATACCCATAGATTCACATGCGTCTAAAGAATTTTCTATAAGTTCGCGAATAGCAGTGTATAAAGCCCGAGCAGGATTACTAAAACCTGCTAGATCTCTATTCCTATAAAAAAATTCGCTAGGAGATATTTCAGAGAATACAGTTGGAGAATTACTCAATTATTTTATTTTCCTCCCATAACAATATTTTATTATTTTTAATTTTAGATCTATAACTTTCTAACATCGAGTAGATTACTTTATGAGGACTGCCAGAAGCTAAGAGTTTTATTGATTCAAGAGCAAGTTTTGTTTCATTATATCCACCTAAAATTGACACATGATGTCTATAAATTGAAACATATGTATTTGTCATATCTTCTATAATTGTTCTTGTTTTACCATTTAATCCTATAATTCTTCCTTTAATACGATTTAAGCTATTTACAGACTTTCCAGAATATTCTTTAAGATCAAGTTTTAGCAATATTTCATCATCAGAAATAAGTCTAAAAGCTCTTTCAGGAGAAAAACCAGATCCCACAGCACTAATAAAATGTGTTAATTTAAAAAATTGGTAATCTGAATTAATATCAATAACACTAATTAGACCAGTAGCACTATTCACAGTCAATTTAACCCCAAATTTATTTTCTATATCCTTCTTTGTATTACCATTTTTACCAACAAAAGCACCTATACGATCTCTAGGTAATTTAATTTCTTTCTTCATATCAGTTTTTCATTCCATCAAGTATTTCATTTAGAGATTTAGTTTTAAATCCATTTCTAGAAAAGAATTTATTTATATTATTAATATCACGTTTTAAGAAATCAATATGTTTAGGATTATTAAGAGTTACAGAAGAACCAAAATCAAATAAAAATAATTTATTTTTGAATTTAAATATATTATATTCAGAAAGATCACCATGTACAAGGCCAGCTTTTTTATATAAATTTGTAATAATATTTAACAACATATTATAATCTTTTTGAAATAAAGGAGAGTTTTTAAGCAAAGGAGAACCAACGCCATTTTCACCAATAAAATTCATAACTAAAACATTTTTATCAAAACATAGTGGTTTTGGTACAGGAATATTATTATCATAAGCTATTTTCATATTACGATATTCTTTTCTAACCCATAGAGGAACAATATTTTTCATTCCCTTTTTAAAAGCAGAATTATAATCATCTATCATATATTCACTTCTAGATTTAAAATTTGAAGAGCTTACAAGATATATCTTAACAGCTAGTAATTGTTTGTCTTTAACGCCACGATATATTCTGGCCTCCTTTCCAGAATTTACAACACCATCAAGGTAATCTATAGCATTATGATTAATTAAATTATATAATGTCATTAATGTTGATTTATCAAAAACTTCTTCTATAACTTTATTTGCGTCTCTATCCAAATAATAATTTTTATTATTTTTTACTTTTTTATAAGGATAATAATCGTCCAAATATTTTTTATCAAGATAGAAATGTGACAAATAATTAATCAATAATAATATTAGAAAATTAACTATTTAAAATAGTACCGATGAAATCAATTTAAAATTTATATATCATAAGAAAAGAGGTTTTATCAATTTTTTTTACAGCTATAGAAGTAGCAAACTTATTTTTTATTGCTAAATTAACTATAGAATTACCAATCAAGAACATTATAGTAGCTCCTTTCATTAGATCAACAACATCAGGTTCATTTAACATTTTTTCGCCAAAATAGTTTTTATTAATATTAATATTCATTTGATCAGATTTTATAGATGTGTTTAATAGATTTATATCACATATATTGACTAGTTGAGTTCCATTCCATTTTATTATTTTACCAACATAGTCATTTGCCATATTAAAAATTACCCTTTAACAGGTGATCTAGCACCACAAGCTTCACATATTATAAACATTAATCGTTTTGATTTTTCTAGTTTAGTGTCTGGTCTTTGACAAGTAATACAAATAACATAATTTTTAGCATATCTATGCAATATGCCATTTATTGAATCTGTGAGTATTTTTCCAACAAATATAACATGATCACGATTTATAGATGCAGAAGTAGCTAATTCTTTAGCTAGGAATAATAATAAATGATTAGATGGTCTACGAAATAATAAAGGATATTCAGAATAATTTCTTAGAATTGTTTTTCGTCCAACATATTGTATTTGAGCAGGAGGAATTTCAAATCTTTCTTCATTATTAATTGAATCATTTTTTCCTAATTGACTTCGAAGTCTCTTAAGGAGTACTGTATAATCTTTAGGGTTACTCATAAACTTCAATTTATTATTATAATAGAGAACTTATAACATTTTAAAGAACATGCCGAGATTTAAGTTAATTTATTAAAATAAAAATATCAAAAACACTTAATTATCACGCGAATAATAATTCATTATGGACCTAAAACAGATAATTAAGAACTATCCAGATTTCCCAAAAAAAGGAATATTATTTAGAGATATAAATCCATTATTAGAAGATCATAAATGTTTTAATTTCATAATACAAGAATTAAAGAATAGATATCAGAACAAAGATATAAAATATATAGTAGGAATTGAAGCGCGAGGATTTATATTTGGATCAATGCTAGCAAAAGAATTAGATAAAGGATTTATATTGGTCAGAAAAGAGGGAAAACTACCAGGTCAGACTATTAAACAGAGTTATAATATAGAATACGGGAAAGCAACTATGGAAATACAGAAAACTGCAATTAAAGAAAATGATAAAGTAATAATAATAGATGATTTATTAGCAACTGGAGGCACAGCATTAGCAGCTGCAAATCTAATCGAGAGATTAAATGGCAAAGTAATAAGTTTGGGATTTGTGATTGAATTAACTGAATTAGATGGAAGAAATATACTTAATAAATATGATGTGCGTTCACTAGTGAAATATTAATGAATAAAGAATTTTTAGCAGATATAGGAATAATAGGCGGTACAGGAATATATGATAGTAAGATTATTACTAAGACTAAAGAAATAGAAATTAGCACTCCTTACGGCAAAACTTCAGATTTAATAACAATAGGAGATTTTGAAAATAAGAAAGTAGTGTTTATACCTAGACATGGAAAATCACATAAAATTCCACCTCATAAAATTAATTATCGTGCAAATATATGGGCTATGAAAAAATTAGGAGTGAAATGGATATTAGCTCCATCAGCTGTTGGTAGTCTAAGAGAAGAATTAAGACCAGGAGATATAGTTATACCAGATCAATTTATTGACAGAACAAAAAATAGAGAAAATACATTTTACGATGGCCCACAAGTAGCACATATTTCAACTGCATATCCGTTTTGTAGATATTTATCAAATCAAACAGATGAAATTTGTAAGAACTTAAAATATAAGAATCATTTAGGTGGAACATATATATGCATTGAAGGTCCAAGATTTTCAACAAAATCAGAATCTAAAATGTTTAGAAATTGGGGAGCAGATATAATAGGTATGACAGTAGTACCTGAATGCATATTAGCACGAGAAGTAGAGATTTGTTATGTAAACATAGCTACAGTAACTGATTATGACGTATGGGCAGAAAATCCTGTCAATACAGAAGAGATAATTAAAACTTTGAAGAATAATGTGTCAAAAACTAGAAATATTTTAAGTGAAACTATGTTAAAGATAACAGAAGATAGAAAATGTGATTGTAAAGATGCTTTAAAAGACGCAATATACTAATTATGGAATATGTAATTTATTTAAACTACAAAAAATTTTAATAATATAGATTAATAGTGATACAGTATTGAAAAGTCAAATAGCAGATTCAAAATTATCAGATAAAGGAGAATTATCATATAACTGGGCATATAATCATATGCCTGCTCTTTCAAGAACAATAGAGAAAATAAAAGAACAACAACCGTTAGCTAACAGAAAAATTGGTGTTTGTTTACATATAACTAAAGAAACATCAGCGTTAATAATGGGATTAAAAACTCTTGGTGCTCAAGTATATTTATGTGGAGCCAACCCATTATCAACACAAGATGATATTGCTGCATATCTAGATTCACAAGGAATAATAGTTTATGGATGGAGAGGTCAAAACACGAGTGAATATATAGATTCTATTAATAATGTATTAAATTCAAAAACAGAGATAATAATGGATGATGGATCAGACGTTCATGCTCTTATACACAGTGAAAAGAAATTTTCAGAATTAAAAATTATTGGCGGTACTGAAGAAACTACTACAGGAGTAACACGAATAATGGCTTTAGAAAAATCAGGTTTACTTAGATATCCAATAAT
Source organism: uncultured archaeon (assembly GCA_937890045.1). Next base: position 811 of record CALBXV010000379.1, on the reverse strand, counting down.
AGCAGTAAACAATGCTAAAACTAAACATTTATTTGATAATAGATATGGAACAGGTCAAAGTACATTTGATGGTATTTTAAGATCAACAAGTCTTTTAATTGCTGGAAAGACAGTTGTAATATGTGGATATGGTTGGGTAGGAAAAGGCATAGCTACTAGAGCTGATGGTTTAGGAGCTAAAGTAATAATAACTGAAATTAATCCAATAAATGGACTTGAAGCACATGCAGATGGTTTTCAAGTTATGCCAATCATAAAAGCAGCAGAACAAGGCGATATTTTTGTTACAGCTACTGGACAAAAAGGAGTTATTAGAGGAGAACATATTAATAAAATGAAAAATGGTGCAATATTATCAAATGCAGGACATTTTGATATTGAAATAGACACTAAATATTTAGATCAAAACAAGAAAAATATTATAGAAGTTAGATCACATGTTGAGCAATATAATATGAAAAATAATAAAATGGTTTATCTTATTGGAAAAGGTAGAATTGTAAATTTAGTAGCAGCAGAAGGTCATCCACCAGAAGTTATGATGATGTCTTTCTCAAATCAACTATTATCAGCAGTATACATATCAGAAAATAATCACAAATTGGAGAAGAAAGTTTATTCTGTACCTGAAGACATAGATAATTCTGTAGCGCAAAATTCTTTAGAATCAACAGGAATTAATATAGATAATCCAACAAAAGAACAAATAGAATATGAACAATCCTGGAAATAATTTGAATAATGTTAATATAACAAAAAACAAATATTCAAAGAGAAAAGTTATTGTAACTAGTGCATTACCATATGCAAA
>CALBXV010000378.1 GCA_937890045.1 uncultured archaeon | reverse complement strand
TTTAATGATAGAAATGTCTTAAGAACAAATTTTATACCTAAAGATTTACCATTCCGTGAAAATCAATTAACAGATTTAGGTAAAATATTATCTGTAGCTTTGAAAAATAGTCGTCCATCAAATTTATTATTATATGGTAAAACCGGAACCGGTAAAACGGTTGTTACTAAGTATGTTACTAATCAATTAAAAAAAAAATCTATTGATCTTGGTTTAAATTTACAAATTCTTTATTGTAATACTCGCTTAGCTGGTAATGAATATAAAGTATTATTTGAATTAAATAAAGAAATTAATCACTGTTGTTGTGAAAATAAAAAAATATGTAAATGTGATATACCTTTTACCGGTTTAAGTGTTGGTATAGCAGCAGAACGATTATTATACAAAATTTCTTTTTTAAAGTTAAACACTATTATAATCTTAGATGAAATTGACTATCTGATAAAAAAATCAAATGATGATTTATTATATGAAATTTCTCGAGCTAATGAATCTCTTGAAAATGGTTTTATAACTTTAATTGGAATTTCTAACGATCTTAAATTTAAAGAATTTTTAGATCCAAGAGTACTAAGTAGTTTAAATGAAGAAGAAATTATTTTTTCTCCATATAATTCTACTGAACTTCAAAAAATATTAATATCAAGATCAAAAATAGCTTTTAAACCTAATGTTATTCAAAGTTCTGCAATTAATTTATGCGCTGCTTTATCAGGTCTTGAACACGGTGACGCACGGCGTGCAGTTGACACTTTAAGAGTGGCTGGTGAAATTGCTGAACGAGATAATGATAATCAAGTTGTTGATAAACATGTTCGTATTGCTTTACAAAAAATTGAACAAGATCGATTAAATAATTCTATTAAATCTTTACCTTTACATGATAAAATAGTTATTTTATCATTATATTCAAGTTCTACTGAAACTTTAGATTCTACTGGTACAATATATAATATATATACTCAATATTGTAAAAAATTAAACATTGATTTCTTAACTCAAAGAAGTGTTAGTAGTATTATAAATGAATTATCTTTGTTAGGTATTATTTCTTCAACAGTTATTAGTGAAGGTAGATATGGTAGAACTAAAAAAATTAAAAAAGAAATTGATTATAATATAATTAAAAATATTTTTTTAAAAGATGATACTATTCAGAATCTATTATAAAATTTTTGAATGACACCTTTAAATCTTTTAAATTAATATATGGAATAATACAAGATTTAGGTTCTATACCTACATTTTCTTGAAATACAGTTTTTGATTGCCAACAACCTGAATTAATTAACCATGTTCCTCTATATCTTTCAGCTCCAAATGTATGTAAATGTCCAGAATGAAAAACATCTGGTATATCATTAATTAATAAATAATCTTGTAATTCAGGTGATATTGGAGTTCTTAATCCATAACTTGGTGTTAAATGTCTATTTTTTAATAATATTTTCATATGTGATGTTGGTTCATTAAATTTTAATCCAGGTATTTCCGTCATAATATCTGTTAAACTTCTACCATGAAATATCAAAAAATTAACATCATTCAAATTTATTAAAGATGGATTACCAAGCATAGTTACATTTGTTAATTCATATAATGATTTAGCATATTGTTTTGGTATTGCTGGTTGTGGTAATGCTGATCTTGTCGCATCATGGTCTCCCGGTATAATAAAAATTTTTATATGATTTGGAATTTTATTTAATAATTCTGCTAAATAATTATATTGTTCCTCAATTTTTATTATTTTTAATTCCTCTTTTTGATCTGGATAAATTCCTACCCCATCTACAATATCACCAGCAATTATAATATATCCTATTTTATTAATAATTTCTAAATCTCCTAAATTTCCTGATATCCATTCTAAAAATAATTTAAAATTTTTTTCTAAGAAATATTTACTTCCTACATGTATATCTGACAATAATATTGTATATATTTCATTTTTAGCATAATTTGATGTACGAAGAGGAATATCAATTGGTTCTAAATCAATTACTATTAAATTATTATCTTGTAATTTTATTTTTAAGATAATCATTTGGTCTAATAAACAATTTTTATTAAATTTAATCATTAGATCTTCGTAGATATTAAAAGCATAATTTCCAGTATCATCATCCACAGTTATTTTAATTGAATTTTTATAACTTTCTTTTTCTAAAATTAATCCTGAAACATGAAATGTATAATTTTTTATATTTAATTTTTTATTTTTTAATATGTTATTAATATCTTTGATTTTAATTGGATTTATATTTAATTTACTCTTTAATATAATATTAAAAAATTTTTTATATCTATCACTAAATAAAGTATTAAATCCCCTACTTCCTGGTACTGGTTTAATTAATTTTGTTGGGTCTTGTATAATTTGAAATTTATTATTTAAATTTTTAATATCAATATCTTTTTTTAATGAAGATTTTTTATCTAATAATTGTAAAATTTTTTCTAAATCGGTTTTTTTTATTATTTTTTTATTATTTTGTTTGTAATTATCTGTAATTTTTTTAATTATTTCATTAACATCAAATTTTTCTTCTTTTATATTTTGTAAGTATGGTAAAACATCATTATCTAGAGTAAAATTACTTAATATAAGATTTTTAATTAATAATTTAATTTTTGTATTTATATTATGATTAAATTTATGTTTTAACAAATAATGTTCTAATTATCTTAGTAATTAATTAATATTAATTTCTTTTATATTATTTGTAAATTATGCAATTAAAATCAATTTTTATAGATATGGATGGAACATTAACTAATTTTAATATTAATTATAAAATTGCTTATAATAATGCTATTAAATATCTAACAAAATTAGGAATTACTGATCCGAATATATTAAATGAATATAGATTAGACGATATTCTTAAAAAATTAGAACCGATTATTGATCAAAAACTATATAATAAAATAAAAAAAATTTTTTATCAATTTTTAGTTGATGTAGAACATGATGCAGCTAAAACACCAATATTAAAAATAGGTGTAAAAGATTTTCTTAATATTATGAAATTAAATAAAATTAAACTTATTATTGTAACTAATAATAATTCTAAATCAACTAATTTAACATTAAAAAATTTGAATATAATTGAATATTTTGATTTTATTATAACTCGTGATAATCAAAAAATTATGAAACCCGATCCTAGTAATATTTTATTAGCAATGAAAAAATTTAATGTTAAAAATAATGAAGTTATTTTTATTGGAGATAGTTGGATTGATATTGTAGCATCTAATTCCGCTAATATTGCTTCTATAATTATTTATAATGATAAAAAACAAATAAAAGAATTAAATAAATTTAAACCAACTTATATAGTAAAATCATATCCAGAAATTCTACAAATCCTTAATAAAATATATAATTTATCTTTACAGAAAAAATAATTATTTATCTCTTAAATTAAAATATTCATATGCATTTTGATTTTGATTAAATGTATATTTAATCTTTTGAAATTCTTTTCTAAAATCTATAACATCATTTTTTACGTTATTAATATCTTCGTTTTTAATTATAATTCGAGTAATAAAATTTGCAATTTCTATCATTTCTGATTTCCCCATTCCTAAACGAGTTATTTCTGATGTTCCTAAACGTAATCCACCAGGGTTTTTATAATGCCTACCAGCTTTAATATCTCCAGGTATTAATTGTCTATTAACAATAATATTTGCTCTTTCTAATTTATCTTCTAATATTCCTCCCCCCTCATATTTTGAAGTATTTAAAACAACTTGATGTGACTTTGTAAAACCATTTTTTTCTCCTAAAACTATTATATCACTTTCATGTAATTTTTCAGCTAAATATTGAGCGTTTTTTATAGTTTCCTTAGCATATGCTTTACCAAATTCTAAAATTTCAGTTAATGCTACTCCTTTTCCTGCCACTGTATTTAAATGA
>CALBXV010000377.1 GCA_937890045.1 uncultured archaeon | reverse complement strand
ATGGAGGACATATTGCTAGAGCTACGTTAGGAATTCAGTTTCATCGTTTAGCATCTTATGTAAGTATAGGTCTTTTAATATTTCTCGGATATTTTCCAATGGCTTTTATAATATTATTTATGATGATGAGAACTTCTGATATTAAACCATTAGATGATAAGTCCTCTTTATCTCAAGGAAGAAAATTACTATTTATTATCATACTTATACTTGCAGTATTATGTTCGCCTATACCACTTTCTTGAGTATAATATGATTTGAATTTTTTAATAAATATGTTTTTTTATGTGAATCTACAAATGAATTTACTGCTTCAGTTACTGTTTTTCTAGAATCTGCTTTTAAGATATTTTCAATATAATAATTTGGTAATGTTGAAACTAAAGATATTTTGTTATTCTTTCTTATTTCTTCAAAATATATTATGCTCTCTAAACCTTCTACATAATTGTTGTTCTTTATGAGTTTTTGTATATTCAATCTACCTGTGGCATATAGATCCCAAGCTCTTGAACCCAAACCATCTTTACATTGAGCTACTAGGATAATTTTACTGTTTACTTCAATACCATGTAAAATATTAAAAAGAGAATTTAGTGAACTACTTAATGTTTTATCTTGATTATTTCCTGGACTTAATATTATGTTATTTATTGAGTGTTCTATTGTTTTGTTTCCAATATCTAATAAAAATTCTTTAGCTGCACTATGTGTTTGATTTAAAGTTCCAGTAAATAGTCTCTTAATACTATTTTCATGCTCAAAAATTCCTATATTTGAAAAATTATTTAATAATTCACCAATTTGCTCTGCAAATCTAGTTATATTATTATCTAATCCAGGTTTTGGTATATTATCTTCTCTAATTAAAAAAGCCTGTTTTGATAAATCTTTAAACATTTTGACAATATTCGTTGACCCGCCTGAAAAACCAAATAGTGGATCAAATCCTATCTCACTAATTACTATATTGTTATTAAATTTCTTAAAATATGGTGATAGTTTAACATCATATTTATCTACTGTTCCAAAATGCTCGACTTCATTATTTACTATTAATACATTAATATTTGATTGATTAAATGTATTTTTTATCTCATTTCTATGTTTCTCATTAGTAATTCCTATGTTAAAAATTTTGTTTTTTGGATTATTATTAATAAGTAATTGTAAAATTTTTTTCGAAGAGCTATTTAACTTATCTAAAATTATTAGTGTATTATCATCTATTGTGGTTTTACTAATTTGTTTTTGGTAATCGTTTTCGATATAATTTTCCAAATTTATATCTATTGATTCACCAAATCGCTCACTTTTAATGGATAAAGGTACTTCTAAATTCCCATACGGCATCCAAAATTCAGGCAAAAACCAATTTCACATATGTTATTTTCATATTTGATTTATTCATACGCCATTAATTTTCGCTCTTCAAGAGTTATATGTAAATTGCTAACAGCTATAAAAACATCTCCCTCTTTTTTTGCGCCAGTACATACTAATTTACCACTTGCAAATAATAATATTACTGTCTTAGGAACTGCCATTCTGTGTATTAATCCAGGAAATTGTTCTGGCTCATACATTGATTTTGGTAATGTTCTTGCAGCAGTTTCTAAATGCACTTTTCCTCCCAATGTTGCTGAAGCAACTATATTTTGTATATCAATATGAGGTTTATTTTTAATCAGTATTTTTTTAGCTTTAAGTTGTTTTACAACATTATGTACTGCAATTTTTGCTTGCTCTTCGGATTTTGCTCCAGTACACACCATCTTGCCTGAACTAAATATTAAAGTTGCAGTTTTTGGAATCTTTAATCTAAATACTAATCCTGGAAATTGTTCTGGATGATATTCTACTAACGGAAATTTTTTTGTTATCTCATTTAAATTTACTTTTTGATTAATTGAAGCAGACGCTACAACATTCTCTATACTGATTATCGGTTTAGTTTGAGGCATTTTTAATCTATCTATATTCGTGTTCTAATTTACTATTTAAATACTCTTCTTCTACGTTGTGTTTTTTCTTTTTAAACTCCAGGATTTTTTTACTTCAATTACAAAGATTAAAAACAATACTATTCCTATTATTATATAATTTACTGGTGGAATACTTAATGGAGTTAATATTCTTGTTATTATTCCTATTTTTGGTATAACTAAAATTACATATCCTATATAATCTGATTCAGTAATAATCCAGTTATCTATTAACTTGTTATTATCTCCTTTTGTTATTAGCTCTTTTTCACCATCATTAATCATTACTTTATTAATTCTATGAACTATACAATTTCTTATTTCTGATATACATTCATGTGGGGTATTAGGTTTAAAATATATTATTACTTGTCCTACTTCTAAAGAATCAAAATCTTTATCACCTTTTATTATTATTAAGTCATTTACATTTATGTTTGGTGACATACTACCGCTTGTGACTACATATATTGGATTATCAGTTTTAAAATAAACTTTTACAACAAACCAAAAACTGGTTGTAATTAAAATAATTACTATAATAGTAATTACTGATTTAAGAATCTGTTTATTTCTTATGTTATTGTTTGTTTCATTCATTTTTCTATTCACAATTAAGTATTTGTTATGTAAATAATTTATTTAGGCTCTTGCCAATGCCTTTTCATCACAAATCAGTTTAACTCTGAACAGTCATCGCCTAAATAATTAATTCTGATTCACTACTCATCATATTGTTTTAATGATTTTCATTTTCTGTTGTTGCAATTGTTGTATTATCTTCATATGGTAATACTATTATTAAACCTCTCATATATGGATGTGGCGTACAATAATAGTCATATTCTCCAGGTTTAGTGAAAGTAAAATTCCAGCTTGCTCCCGGATCTATATAATTATTTGCTAGTGCTGCTTTCCCAAAATCTGTTCCTCCGCCTGAAGATGATACAGTATGTATTATTTCATCATTGTTAACCCATACAATTGTATGATTTATTCCTAATACAATAGTTATAGTTTCTGGTATGAAAAATTCTGTATTATTAGGATCAAGCGCTCCAAAAGCAATAGTTACGCTACTAATATCTTTTGGTGGAGGAATTATTACTTGTATTTGTGTAGATGGTATAAACATAAATTGGTAATATCCGATTCCGCTAGCTGATAATATCATTATAGCTATGGTCATTACAGCTAACCAATTTGATTTTTGTTCTGGTATATCACTCATCCTTGTTCATCTCTTTAACTTGTAGCAGATTTTTGTGGAGTAGCAATAGTTTTGTTACCATATCGATAAATATGGAAGATAACTGCAAATACTACCAGTATAACACCACTTTCTAATAATGCTAGATTTTTAAGTCCAGCTAAAAATGCTTGTATTGAAGTAACATTTAGAAATATTTGGAATACAAGAAGACCAATTAGGACAGTAAAAATCCATTTTGGAGATAATTTAATTTCTACTGGTTTAGGTTTAGCAACTAATTTAGACTTTGCAGCATTTTGTTTAATGAAATAGATTATTCCATAAGTTCCTAAGAAAGAAATACCTACAATTGCAAGCATTATAGTGTAGAATGGCACAGGAGGAATAAATAGTCGAGCTGTTAGATCAGGTTCAATTTCAGCAGATGGAATATAAAATCCCCAAACACTAGTAACTGCAGCTTGAATAATACTAGTAATTCCTAAAGCAGTGAAAAATGGTCTATCTTTCCAAGAGAATTTCTTACTTTTATCAACAAATGGAATAATTAAGAACAATATAATAAATATTGTCGGCAGTAAAATTCCGGATATGAATTTATCAACTCCAGTCCGCAGAAACGCATATAGCGACGCGAAGTACCACTCAGGTACTGTTATTCCTGGCGGCACACTCGGATCAAACTTAATTCCTAATGCTATTGGAAATACACCAGCTACAATAAGGATAGCTCCAGATATTCCTGCTATCATAGGAACATCAAAAACTAATGCTCTAGGGAAATGAATAAACATTAGTATTACCATTGCCATTGGAACTATGAAAACGTGTAAAGCATAAAATCTAATGACTATGTCAGAGAAACCTTGACCAAACATTGTTTTTACTATTACAGGACCCAAAACAGGTGCGGCGTTATTTAATGACGCACCAATACTTATTGCTAGTACAGCTCTATCACTAAAGATTAAATCATAACCAGTATAAGCTTCAAGTATTGTAATAGTTCCTAGTAGTATACCAGTAACCCA
>CALBXV010000376.1 GCA_937890045.1 uncultured archaeon | reverse complement strand
ATTCCAGGCACATTCTCACCAATAATCCAGGTAGGCTTTGTTTTTTGTATGATTTGGAACATGTTCGGCCAGAGGTAACGGTCATCGCTCTTGCCTTTTCTTCTTCCTGCAACACTGAAAGGCTGACAGGGGAACCCACCTGTGAGTAGGTCGATTTTTGCTGTTCTACTTCTGCAACTACCTCTTCCAGATTGCATCTGTGACCACCCTTCCGTATTTTTACTGGTCTTACCATCTGTGCTCTCGGTGTTGGAAACATTGGTAAATTTTTCATAATTAAACCCCCTTACATCATCAATTATAGGTATATTGGGCCAATGTTTTTTTAATACCCTTTGACAGTATTTATCCTTTTCAACAAAAGCAATTATGTTATGGTCATCTTTCCATATTTGCTGTGCTGCATAGGAAAACCCCCCAATACCTGAAAATAGATCTAAATGATTCATATTAATCTGGAATTAAGATATATCTTCTGTAAAATGCCTGTTTTGAACACTTCATATTTTGGATCAAAGTTTTTTAAGAATACAGGATCTTTTATTTTTTGTTTTTTAATATTATCTGTTTTTTTCTTATTCATTTATTTATATTCAGATGTTGTCAGGATCTGATGTAAACAGCTCGCCAGTTGATCTACCATCTGTTCGTTATATGCTTCTTTGGCGTAGTGGAGCTCGTTAAAAATAACATGTATTACTTCATGAAGATATGCCTGTTCGGTTTTACTGTCTGGTCTTTTCATACTTTTCTGATTTTGCAGTATTATCTTATTTTTATTGAATTGTGCTATACCTTGATTATCATTTCCATCCTCATGGTCATCATGTATTTCAACAGTATAAGTCTGTCCGAACAATTTAAACTTCTTTGGTATTTTTAATACAGGACCTCTTGTCGGTATTTTTATATGTTGATCTGTTTTTTTCTTAACCATATCGTTTTCTTGGTATTCCACATATAGATGATGCAGTGCAATATACTACTTTATCACCACCAGTACTGAATCTGCAAGCCTCTGGGAACTTTTTCCTATATCTGTTGCAGTTTAAATACGTGAACCTGGACTTCTTCATAAGGGTATTATACCATAATATCATAAATTGTCAAGATGTTTTTTAATGCGTGTATACTATATTGGTATACAACTTGACAGCAAGACATGAAAATTTGTCATAAGTCTATATATATCAAGTGTTTGTAACTTTTTAGGGTATATCGTATATTTGCGATATACGATTATATAGTCATAAGTCTATATGTATCAAGGGTTTAAAATTGACTTGACATTTGATATGAATTTTGGTATAATATACAAGTCGTAAGGGGTATTATAGATGTTTTTTATATTGTTGAAGTTGGAATTGAATAAAACACAACTTTGACCAAAAAAAGAAGGGGGTGTAAGATGAATAACTTAAATGCTGAATATGAAAGTGTTGGAAAGGGTAAAAGGAAATGTTTTGGTTGTAAATATAGAGATATTAGTGTATGGTGCTACTATAGATGGTGGAAACAGGAGAGCAGAAAGGGTTATTCTTTTAGAATGTTTTATGGTAAATCTCATTTATTACCAACATGTAGACGTGAGAACTTTGATTATAAGGAACAAAAAGAGTACAAAAAGAGATATATTGAGATTGTTGGTATTGATACAAGAGAATTATCTAACAATGGTGGTAGGCATGGTGGTAGAAAAAGACGTGCCTACGAGGTATATTGATGAAAAATAACAAAAATACCATTAAAAATCCATCTTTAAATGCTAGAAAATTGTTTAAATACATATTATCTGGTGTAAAAGATAGAGATCAACTAGCCAACTTGTATAATACTGTTGAATTTGAACCAGTTGAGGAATATAAGAAATTAATAATAGAACAATGGAAAAGAGAAGTTGGTAGTAAAGATGAATTTAATAAATTCATTAAAAATAGAAAATATTATTAATTATTATTTGGCAACCCGTTTATTCAGCATCCAACTTAGTGGGGAGCTAAGCTGGATGGACTACATCGGAAGTTATAGTCTACGGGTTGTCATTTAATTACTTTTTATAAGGAGAACAAATGGGAGAAATATTTAATTTATGGTATTTAGTTGGTGGTCTTATGACATTATTTCTTATTATGTATAAGAAGTATATTACTTTTAAAAAAGTTGAAAATGATAAACAAATAAGACATATATTTGGTATAACACCGCCATCATTTATTGAAGGTGTTATTATTATTATTATTTTTCTATTTATTTTTAAAATTTCTTATAAAGGGTGAACATGACAAAAAAATGTAACGAAAAATGTAAAATTTTAAATTTTATAGATGAAGTAAATGAAAAAGTATCTGATGAACTGGTGGTAAAAAAGAAAAAAGAATGTCCTATATTAAATTTACCAAAACCACGTTCAACTAAATCTTGGTACTTTGAGATTGATGGTGAAAAACTCTATCCATTATGTGAAAATAATGATAGAAGAACTAAGACAGCTAATTATGAAGTCTATTGATGAAAGGGGGTAATGTGAAAATAAAAAATATCAATTTCAGTATTGTAAGACAAGTAATAGATGATAGGAAAAGAAATAAACTTAATAGTTGGCCCTATTATCAAAGTAAATTTGTTGATTATTCAGTAACAGATAAAGTTTCTGGAAATAGAACATTTTCTAATAAAAGTAAAGAAATAATATCTGAATTTAATGATTTCCTATTTTTAATAGAGAAAATGGGTGGAATAATTAAAGGTGAAACAAATTTAAAGAAAAAGTTTACTTTATCCATTACTAAAAAGGATAAATATGAAGAAAGAGCTTTAACAGAACTTAGAATATTTAATTCTAAAGATGAATATTACTCTGAAAGTGTTGGAATTAGTCATCTTTTTTATTATGGGATTATTTCATATATTAATAAAATTCAAAATATTATTTCCAAACAAAATTTTATATCTTCTAGTAAAACAGAACAATCTATTGCTATAAATGGTAAAGTTGATAATAAAAAATATATAATTGACTGTACCATAACAAAGACTGGTGGTTCTAAAAGTGCTTGGTATAATAATAATGGTTGGGTTACTGTTTCTTCTAATTTCAAGTATCTTGATGAAGATAAAACATCAAATAATTGTATTTCATATGAGATACCTGAACATGTTCCTGAATCACAACAATTTAGATTTTTGTTTACCACTTTTACAAATCACAATGTAATGTTGGATAAAGTAGAGGGGTTTTATAAGAAAACTAAAGTTATGTGTTGTGGTTCTAGATTAGAAAGGAATTATAAGTTTTGTCCACTTTGTGGTGAAACACCTATTTTACCAGAAATAACAGTAGATGATATAACTAACACAGATAGATTTACTGTACTTACAAAGAGATAATTTTTTTAACCTTTTATAAGGGGGGATAATGGTAAAGAAGAATAATGAAAAGATGCAAGAGCAACAATTAAAAAGCATCAGTGTAAGTGAATATTGGAATTTACTTGAAAAGATGCCATTCCCAGTAGTAATAATGGGAACTCCTGGGCTGTGTAAGACAACTCTACCACAACAAGTTGCAGAATCGCTTGGTGGTCAGAGCTGTGTAATTCCGGTAGCACAATTTTCTGAAACAGGTGATATGATGGGTGGAATTGATACGACATCTAAAAAGGGTAAAACTGTATATCTTCCACCTGATATATTTCCAACTGAAGGTCTTGGATTTATTGTAATTGATGATTTTAATAGAGCAAATACTCTTATTACACAATCATTATTACATTTTGCTCAATATCAAGAGTTCGGTAGTTATAAAGTTCCTCAAATAGAACGTGATAAAAATGGTAAATGGATTAGTGGTTATAATATTATATTTACTGGAAATCCTGATGATGGTGAACATTGTGTTAATGAAGTGGATAACGCATTTTTTACAAGAGCATTAACATATCAACTTGAATTTGATAAGATTATGTGGGGTAAATGGGCTAGAAATCAGGAAATAGATGAAAAATTTATAACCTTTATTCTG
>CALBXV010000375.1 GCA_937890045.1 uncultured archaeon | reverse complement strand
GGTGCTTGAATGTCAAGCAGGTCTTGAAGTGAAACATCTCTGCTCCAATCACCATTCTGCTTGAGATCAGCGTCAACTTCCGCCTCTTTCATGAGTTCAATGAAGTCAGTCATTGACACTCTGAAGCTTGGTGCATTCGAATCATTTCTGAATGAATAGCGAACAACACCATTCTTCTCAAGCGTTGAGGTTTCAATGAAGACAGGCAGGTTAGAGGTGCGTGGCTTGTCTCCATCATCAACAGGTGCAAACTTAATGGGAATGACAGTCATGGACATGATTTGATCTCCTTTAGTTAAGTGAATAAGAAATGAGTTCCAACTTGAAAATGGATTTCGGAAACGCATTTGTAAGGATAAGGTTTAAATATATATCTCCCTTCCAAAAATATGTAATTTTTAGTTCAGCATATAGTATATAGTATAGTACTAATAATATATAGTAGTATATATTATATTAGTATATTATATTAGTATATTAAGGGTCTGTTCGTGTTTCGTGGTCCTGTAAGTTAAGGTTTTTAACCTATGCCAGTCAAGTCTTTTTTTATTTATTTTTAGTGAAAAAAAACATTGCTTTTGGGCAATATGGTATTAAATTTGGTCATCATGAAGAAAGAAACATACAAGGCATATTGCATTGCTATTGCATTGCTATTGCATTGCTGTGGTAGTAGTATTTATGATCTGGAATGGTCTTTTTAGTGAGTGATATCTGTATATCCATATTCTCTGCTGATAGTTTTGATGAGGCTTTGCGTAGCAGAACAGACATATATGTAGTGGCTGTTTGTGAGTGTTCTGAGTGTAGTGCTGGCGTCAGAATTAAGTCAGTAGAGCTTAAACATCCAGTAGACATAGTACAGTTTAGGCCGTGTCCTAGCTGTAGACATCAATCTAGCATAGATAGTGATGTAGTGTCAAAAATAGCATTGGAATATCAGTTATGGGAGAGAATATGAGTATACTTATAGGTAGTATGGCTTTGTTATTAATGCGATTAATGATAAAATAAAAGACATAAAAAAGGAGATTGCGAATTTATGAACTTAGATCCTACATTCGATAGAATAATAGTAGAGCCAGACGATAGATCAGATCTTACTGTTAGTGGATTATATATTCCAGAAGCGCATAATCCTGCTCAGTTTAAGGGCACTGTTATTGCTATAGGCCCAGGAAAGCACGACCAGAATGGTGACAGAATAAGAATGTCTATGAAGATAGGGGATAGAGTTTTATATCCCCGCAGTGGTATTGTTAAGTATATAGAGGAGTCTTCCCTTGTTGGCGTAGAGGGCAAGGAATATGACATCATGCAAGAGACTAATGTGCTTATAGTGTTAAGGGACTAGTATTGACAGAAGAAGAAAAAAAAGACATAGTTTTTGAGCGTAATGATGGTCAAAAGAGATCTAAAGCATATCTCAATGAAAAGATGCAGATAGAGATTGATGGCATATCATATACTATTCCAAGGGCTGTGAGTGACCTTATCGGTAATTTAGTAGTGCAAATCAAGGAAGTAGTCGGTGCCAGTGAGACAGCTTTGTATAATTAACCAATATGGAACATGGTACCATTAAAGGCAAAAAACATTATGTATTTGAAGACTATGAAGAGTTTGTCGATTTTACCAATCTTGATATTAAGAAAGACGATATCAAGCACTGGAGAGATGGCATAGAAGGTGAATGGGTTTATGCAGATGATGGTAGGATTGTTCAGATACTAAAGGTTGGTCCCCTTAACCACCCTACAGATTGTGGATATAAATACGCTCAAAGATATGTCAGAACTATCGTCGGTAGTTTTGTCCAAAACAAAAACACTACAATGGACACAGATTTTTCCAAGCATCCAAATAGATATGTGTTTGGTGCAAAATATAGAGATGGACACACCAGGCAGGTCAAGAGGAAGAACCTAACAAGAGATGAACAACTCTTTGTCTCCAGTATTATTCCAGGTATTAAGGATGCAGTCTCAGCGGCTGCTGAGGCATTTGGCATTGACGATAGGAAGAAGGCCAGAAAGAAGGCAATTTTTCTACTTAAACAAGAAAGGGTAACTAAGGCATTGGCAAAAGCAGCGAAAGATGTAGCGAAAGAACTAGGACTAGACCATAAATATGTAATTAAGGGATTCATGAAATTGCATGAGTTTGGAGAAGATGAAAGGGTGGCACTTGGAGCACTAAAGGAACTTGCAAAGGTGATAGGGACTACAGGTCAACAGATGAGGTTTGCTGAGTCAGGATTTGCAATGTTTCAGGAAGTAGATCCAGAACAAATAGAAGAGTTTGCAGATGATCGAGCGCTAGCTGAGAAAGAGATTCAACAATTGGAAGGCAAAGAGGAGGAATCAGAATGAAATGTCCATATTGTAAGAAAGAAAAATGTAAGAAGAATGGCATACGCACACGTAAGGGTGGGCCTGTAATGCAGGAGTGGCGGTGCAATGTATGTAATAGGTATTTTATTACTGACTTGGGAGGGGAATATAAGGGATATCATGTAGAGTGGAATGATGTTGAAATGGCTATTCTTGCTCAGTATAGTAGTTCGTCTAAGAGCGCTTATGGTCTATATAATGAACTAAAAAATAGTGGATCTGAAAGATCCTTTACTGAAGTAAGGGACAAGTTGATATCATTGGGACTAAAGAAATCTGGATATGCTACAGGATATGAATTAAGACTTGGATATCTTGATATAGAGACTACAGGGTTAGTTGCAAATGTAGATATTATGTTAAGTTGGTGCATTAAGGAGAGAGATAAGAATAGAGTTAGGGGTGATTTTATTAGAAGGCATGAAGTATTTGAGCGCAAGTATGATCAGAGAATATGTAAGAGCTTATGTGATGCAATGAAGGATTTTGATCTTATTTTTACTTTCTATGGGACACAATTTGATGTTCCTTTTACCCGTACAAGGTGTATTGATTGGGGACTTGATTATCCTTTGTACAGGCAAGTTTCTCACAAAGATATTTACTATGTTGCAAAAAAAGCATTGAAGCTGCACAGGAAGAGTTTAGATGCGTTATGTCAATTTCTAGGAATAGAAGGAAAGACTCATTTTGATCCAAGATTATGGCGAGATGCAAGATATGGACATCCAGCATCTATTGCGAGTATTTATTCACATAATAGGCAAGATGTGATTATTCTTGAAAAGGCACACAAAGAACTTGAAAAGTATGTACCATCAACAGTTCAGCCATTATAGTTAAGTATAAATCATTTAAGGAGTAATTCAATGTCAGATGAATATGATGGATTGGGTGCATATGGAGATGACAAATGAGATTAGATGCTTTTGAAGAGTTTGTCCATAATGAGGTGAGCGCTGAGCTAGAAATAATGCTTAGTAAGGGTAAGGAATATACTATTTCCAGTGATGATAAGCTAAAGAACTTTAAGATGGTTGCTGGTGTGCTTGATAGGCCAAGTACATTAGATGTAATTATGACTTACCTTCAGAAGCACTATTTTTCTATTCTTAACTATGTAAATGAAGGCGTTGAAGCTTCGGATGAAACTATATCTGGTAGGATAAGGGATGCCAGAAATTACCTGTTATTGCTACATGCAGCCATACTGGAGGAGCAGAATGAAGGTCAGTGACTTAAATATAGATGATAAGATTTATGTTGAATGGGTAGATTCTTCATTAATTGGGGGATGGGTAGATACAGGCGATGAAAGAAACTATGATCTGGGTTGCCAATCAGTTGGTTTATTTGTAGCATCAGATAAGGTCTCTATATCTTTTGCAGGGTCAAAGGGGTTTAATAGGGAGAACTATTATAACTCAGTTATGACAATTCCCAGGGTTGCTATTAGAGAAATAAGACTATTAAAATAGTGTTAACAGTTAATTTTGATATAGATGGTGTGATTCGCAATTTCAATAAAAGCGTTGAAAGAGTATATAGGGAGAAGTTTCCTACTCACATTATTAGGGCCCATAATGGAGATTGGGATATATCACATAGGTTTCCTATTGGTGACAAGGTATATGATTTTGTGTATAAGGGACATGCGTGGGAAATCTTCTCAAATGCAGATCCATATCCATTTGCTATCGAAATGGTATCTGCTGTAAAGAAGATGGGGCACAGGGTACAGCTTGTAACTGCTAATGTTGGTGCTTCAATGTTGCCTACAGCAAATTGGATTACTAAGAATGATGTAGTGCATGATTCTATCCATTTTACACATGAGAAGGAACTTGTCGGTGGTGATATTCTTTTTGATGATAAAGTAGATAATCTTAAAGATTGTCCTTATTGGGCAGTATGTGTTAATCGTCCCTGGAATCAGGAATGGGAAGGCGATAGGGTGTTTAGCTGTAAGGAAGCTATTAACTTAGTAAAAGGAGCATAATGATGGCTAATTTGGTGAAAGCGCTGGTAGCGACAGCACTTACAATCTCTTTGGCGTTGGTGCTGATATTTCTCTTAATGGAAAGAGAAATTGCACTGGCTATTGTTGGAGCATTGGGAATAATATATATGATCCATATGTTTAGGAATTACTTCGAGGTGGTAAATGAGTAAGCAGAAGGAAAAGGTCACCAAAAAGATGATTCTTAAGGAGGTTGCCAGGCAAAATATAATGCTTGATATAATAGCATCCAGGGTATTAAATTTAGAGGCAGTCCTTCAGGCATATGTTAAGATGCAGAAAAATACTGCGAGATTTCAGAAGTATCTTGAAAAAGAAAGAGCAAATATCGAAAAAGATAAAGCTTCTGGAAAAGAAGCCCCTGACGAAGGAGGAGAGAAAGTTAATCCTGTCGAGGGCGGACAAGCTGAGACAGAGGCATGATGATTTAGATTATATTCCTTTAGATGCTAAGGTTGCCTCAAATCCTGAGGCAGCCCATGATTTATTCTGTATAAGGAGGGTTTATGACGATTGGATACATGAAAAGGCCTTGAAGTTTGTAGAGGATCAAAATGGCTAGTTCAAACAAGTTTAATATCAACACTATGAATATTTCTCGCACTGAGCAGATGTTAAAGAATACATTTGATGATCTTATTCTTTTTGGTAAAACATTTTTAGCGGCAGATTTTCTAAAAACAGCTACACCTCCGTTCCACTATGTTATGGGCGATGAAATGATTAATCCCACTACTATTCCCTGTGGCATACTTGTTCCAAGAGATCATGGGAAGACTGTAATGTGTAAGGCTAAAATTATTAGAGATTTTTGTTACTCACAGAAGGCCCATGAGTGGGGATTCGCTGATGAGGCTAGGTATTTATTTTATGGATGGGTCTCCAACACGCAAAAGAAGTCTGTTCAGAACGTTAAATATGTTAGGCAACAGTTATCCTATAATGGACTCCTAAAGAAGTATTTTGGTGATTTAAGTGCTGAGTTTATTAAGGGAAAAACATATTCTCAGGAGGATATAGAGACATCTAATGGCAATAGGCTTATATCAAGGTCTAATTTGAGCTCATTAAGAGGAGAAACTGAGGCTAGTATGCAAGCTGGAACCCTGAGATATAGTGCTTGTTTTGTTGATGATGCTGAAAATGAGGATAATACAAAAACAAGAAATGCAAGGGATAACTTGTCTAATACCATTATGAATGGTATCTACCCAGCTATTGACAAGGATTTTGGCAGGCTGTTTGTTATAGGGACTCCTGTTCATTATGATTCATTTATTCAGAGGCTTATTGATAAATGGTTGAAGGTAAAGGGTACTGAGAAAGAGAAAGATTTCGGATGGAAGATATTGCATTGGGGGGGTGCTACTCAGCCTGACATGGAAGGTGGTGTGTTGTGGCCTTCTCGTATGCACAGAAAAAGATTAGATAATATCAAAAAGGTATATATAGACTCACCTGGAAAGGGACTGTCTGGATACTATCAGGAATATGAGATGCAGGTGCAATCTGCTGATGATGCTAATTGGACGAGAGACCATATTAAGGAATGGAAAGGATATTACGAGTGGGATGATGATCTAGGATCTGGTGTGCTTGTGATGGATAAGGTTAGGATTCCAGTGCTATGTTTCATAGGATGCGATCCCGCTACTGATATTGATACGAAGGATAGTGATTTTAGTGTGATTATGGTGGTGGCGATAGATCCCGATAATAATGTGTATGTGTTGGAATATGAGAGGCATAGGTCTATTCCTAATCTTGGTATTAAGAGTAAAGGCGGTGAAACACTTGGTAAGCTTGGTGTAGTGGATTATATTATTCAATTATATGATAGATATCATTGTACCAGCGCTTGCGTTGAAGATGTGGCGATGAACAGAAGCATTCTTACTGCATTGAACGCAGAAAAGTTGAGACTTAATCGTTTTGACATATCAGTGGTGCCAGGAAAGCCAGGTGGAACTCAGAAGAGAAATAGGATATATTCTGGATTAAGTGGAAGATTTTCCATGGGTACAGTACATTTGCGAGAAAATCACTTTGATTTGTCGCATGAAATACTTACATTTGGTCCTAAGATGGCTCATGATGACACCATTGAAGCGCTTTATTATTCACTTGTGTACGCATATCCACCCAATATGGTGCAGAAAAAGGACAGTAAGGGTATTATTTTAGAGGAATGGGAGAAACCAGTGGCACCTCCTAAAAAGACTTGGATTACGTTATGAGTGATTCAATAGGCACATTTAGAAGCAAAAATTTAAGTTTAGATTCCAGATCAAGTCTGGGTGTTACTCCTTTTTTAGGTAATACTAAATCGAGGTCTGCTTGGCAGTCATTTACAGATGCTCCGAGGTTTTTTAAGAACCATCCTATTGTTACTGGTAAACTTTATACGCTCTATGCCAGTAAAATCAAAATTGGAGACTACCTCTTTGGATAAATTGAGAGAACATATCTCGCTTAAAGAGGTGATATGTCCTTGTGGTAAATGTGCTCCTATCATTAACAATGATTTTCTTGATAGGGTTGAAGATGCAAGACTGATGGCTAGTGTTCCATTTCATTTTACTTCATTCTTTAGATGCAATCAATATAATAAGAAGATTGGTGGGGCTTCAAATAGTCCTCATCCCATGGGAATAGCATGTGACATTGCTACTGCAGGAGATAGAGTAATAGCCAGAAAGATATTTGACGCTGCTGTGCTTATGAAATTTCAGGGAATAGAACTATGTACTCAGCATATCCATTTGGATGATATGAAAAGGGGATATAAGGTAACATGGCCTGGTGTGAGTAAATAGATGCCAAGAGTAACAAATAAAAGTCAGGCAAAACTTGTAAGAGACCTATGGAAACGGTCTGATAACGGTACAAGAACCAAATGGAGGTCAGCCAATCAAAAGGGGCATGATTTCTTTCTCAATGATCAGTTAACTGCTGGTGAGAGGAAGCAGATTGAAGAAGCTGGCATGCCGACCTTTATTATTAATCTCACTACTTCTAAGATAGAAATTATGAAGTATTTCGCCACCGCCAATGATCCCAGGTGGCAGGGTGTTGGTGCTGAAGGGTCTGATATAGATACTGCGGCTGTGCATTCTGACCTTGCTGCATATTGCTGGCATCTTTCTGGTGGTAAATCATTATTTAGTCAGGTAATACAGGATTCTCTTACTAAGAGCGTTGGATATTTTCATTGCTATATTGATTCCGATGCTGATAGGGGCATGGGAGAGGTTATGTTCCGATCTATTGAGCCATGGGATGTATATGTAGACCCTATGAGTAGAGATTTCCTCTTTAGGGACGCTGCTTATATTATTGTTAAAAAAGACATGCCAAGAGAACACCTTAAATTGCTCTATCCTGCATATAAGGCTAAGATATCTAAGGCTAATAGCGACTTAGCTGGTGTCAGGTCTCATTCTGCAAGAGACGTTGGTGAGTCTGATAGTATTCAATATGAAGATGTTGGATTTCAAGCGTTAAATCCTAAGACTGCTGAAGAAGATGATATTTTAGATGTCTATGAAATGTATACTAGGGAATCTATTCCTTTCTTTAATATATTCAGAATAATGCCACCAACAATAGAAGAAATGCGTCAGATACAGGCGCAGGTGGAAAAGGCTATAGTGGCCTTCAGGAGAGAGGTTGGTGTTTCTACTGAGGAAAAACTTCTTGCGATTCAGGAACAGTTACAGAGAGAAGAAATTATTCCAGAGAGAGCCGAGCTTGAGTCTGAAAAACTTGTTCAACAGGCAGAACAGGCCATAGAGCAGAAACAGGCACAAATTTATGAGTCATTAGAAAAGAAATTTTCTAAGGTTGAGAATGTTGTCGCTACAAGAAAAGAATATGAAGATGTGCTTTCCAGTGATAAGAAATTTGTAGAGAGTATTGTTGATATAGTAGAGTATTTTGAACAGAGAATTAAGGTAACGATGGTTGTTGGCGATCAAATGTTATATGCTATTTTTCTTGATAATTCCAACTATCCCATTGTACCAATACCTTACATACATACTGGTACTCCATATTCTATGAGTGCTGTAATACCAATGGTGGGCAAACAGCAGGAAATTAATAAGTCTCATCAGATTATGGTACACAATGCTAATCTTGCTTCTAATGTGAGATGGATTATGCAGGAAGGGTCAATTAATGAGGCTGAGTGGGAATCTAACTCTACAATGCCAGATGCCAAGTTAAAGTATAGAATGGGATATGAGAGGCCTCAGCCTGTGTTTCCATTGCCATTAAGCTCGGCGTTCGCCGATATGGTACAAATGGGTAAAGCAGATATGGAGGATATTTCAGGTATTCAGGCGAGAATGCAGGGACAGGGCACTGGTTCAAGTGAGCCATATAGGGGATTACTTGCCATTGATGAATATTCTACAAGAAGAATTAAAGAGTGGATGAAGTCTATGGTAGAGCCTGCACTTGAGCATCTTGGAAATGTGTTCCTTGAGACAGCACGGGCTACATATACTGCTAAGAAGGTTTTTAGAATTGTACAGCCAGGTGCTGGAGATGGAGATGGATTAGATGAGCGACAGCTTGCACTTAATGTACCTATCTATAATGATTTAGGTAAAGAAATAAATAAGATGTTTGATTATGCTTCAGCAAGATTTGATGTGCGTTATATTGCAGGATCTACATTACCAGTTAATAGACATGCATTAAGAGATGAATATTTTAGGTACTATCAGTCAGGACTAATTGATGATGTAGCGATGATAGCAGAGACAGATATAAGAAACAAGGAAGAATTGCTTAAAAGGAAGAGTGTGTATTCAGAATTGAAAGAACAATCTGCTAGATTAGAAGCAATGGTCAAGGATAGAGATGGTGTAATAGAAACATTATCCCGACAGCTTGTACAGGCTGATATAAAAGATCAATCAAGAACAGCTGGATTAGAAATTAGAAAGGATGTGCTTGAAACGGAAGCACAACAAAAGCTGTATAGAAAAGAACAGCAAGAAAGAAAGAAGAGCAAAGAAAAGACTTGACAGGTATTACCTGGAGAGCTTAAGTTGTGGAGGAGATTATGGAACAGGTAACTGATATTAATGTTATAGAGGAAATCACTCCTGGTTCAGAGCAAGTAGTGGACATTAATGGTATATCCGAGATGTCCGATGATTTTTTTAGGGAACTTGATCAAAATCTTGAGCCCAATTTGAAGGAACATGAACCAAGTGTTGAAAGTCCTGCTGTATCACCGCAGAAGGGTCGGGTAACTCTGGCAACAGAACCTGAAAAAGTAGAGGTGAGTCATGACTACGAGAAGAGGTATAAGGATTCCAGTCGAGAGGCGATGCGGTTAAAATCGCAACTTGATGAAATAGCTCCTTTTACCCCTGTACTCGCAGCTCTAAAAGATAATGCAGGGCTACGCAGTCATATGCTTAGCTATTATGAAAACCCATCTAATCCGAGGGAAAACTTGAAATTAAGTGAAGATTTCGTTTTTGATATGGATGAAGCGATAGCAAGTCCCGAATCAGAATCGGCAAGGGTTCTCAATCATATGGTTGACAGTAGGTCTCAGATGAAACTTAACAATTTCAGAGATGAGCAGTCTGCCAAAGATAGAGAACTTGAAATGAAGTCTGAGGAGCGGGAATTTAGAAGTGCTCATAGTGATATGAGCGATACTGATTATGAGGATATGGTAGCATGGAGTAAGTCCACTCCCATGGGCCTCGAAACTATCTATTATCTCTACAATAGAGATCATAGAGATCAGACTATTGCTGACCAGACTCGTGAGAGCATGGCAAATCAAATGAGATCTGCAAGAAAATTACCTGCAAGTGTAGCGGCTCAGTCGTCAGTGCAATCTGGCGAACAGAAAAAGTCTGTTGACGATCAGGTAGTTGATTTCCTTCATGGTATAGATGGTGAGCTTGACCAGATGATGAGCGGTTAGCATTCATTGCAGTTTAAGCTGAAACGATTAAATATAAGGCAAACCGATGGCTGATTTATTTGGAATTGGCGATGTAACAGGTTTAACAGAAACTCAGTATGGACAGGGTTCAGCTGAGACTCAGTTAAGTACTGGTGATCTCCGAAGACGTTACAATTTTGGTCCTCGTGTTTCTGAGTTTGTTATTTCTCAAGATCCGTTCTTCAGGCTGGCATCTAAGATGTCACGTAAACCTGTAGACGAGGTAGAGTTTAAGTTTACTGAAAGACGCCCGTCTTGGCACAAGCGCTATGCTTATGTTACAGACCATGGCTCTACTTCCTCTGTTGGCACTGCTAACGCTACTGTCACAGCGGCTGATATTGCTCAAGGTGATGTTTACTATTTCCAAATGGAAACTGACTATAAGTCGGCTGGTAATATCACCAATGTATTTGGGCAGACAAGTGGTGCTTTCGATGTAGGCGCTTCAGGAACTGAACCAGCTTTCTTCATGGAAGGCCAGACAGTTAGGATTCCGTTTAATAATAATGCTGCTGCTTCAACTGCTGCTAATTCGTTGGCAGTTGATGATAGTATTGTTGTGAGAGTTGATGAGGTTTCGTCCCCAGCTTCTCCTTCGGAATCAGTTCTTTTGAAAGTTACGGTTGTTAAGTCCCTTGATACCAGCACTAATAATGAGTTGGCTGGATGGGGATTGACAGGTAGCTCAGATCAGGATATTTCTCAGTATACAACTACTGAGGATTTAAGAATCTATGATCAGCTGGAAAGAGCCCGTTGTTATGTTGTTGGCAGTGCTTTTGCACATGGTAGTGGTTATCCCGAGACATGGAAAGACCAGCCTTTTAGCACTGGACATGGCAGAACAGAGATTTGGAAAACGTCTCTGGCTATGGATAACAGCAGTAGGGCAACCGTGCTGAAGTATGAACCTTCCGAATGGGGAAGAGTCTGGAAAGAGAAACTCATTGAACACAAATGGGACATTGAAAACTCGTTGTGGTTTCATGCGCAGTATGCAGATGGTACCACATATTACACACAGGGTGCATTGGACTACTGTCTAAATAAGGGTAATATCTTTACTCTTACGCAGTCTTCTTATACACAGGATGACTTCCTTGATGATTTGTCCAACTATCTTGACCCTCGTTACAACAATGGAATGGCGACATTTTTCTTCTGTGATACATTGACATATAACTGGTTGCATAAGCTAAGTGGGTATTTCAGGAACAATCTTGAAATTTCTGCTAACTTTAGAGGTGACCTTTCCTCAATGGGCAAAAAGAGCTACTATGGTGTCGGAGCGAATGTTATTTCTACTCCTTATGGCAGCATGAATGTAGTTCGTGATGTTCACCTTGATGGAACTCAGGTCGCTATTGCAGCTATTAACATGAAGTATATGAAGTGGCGTCCGCTTGTTGGTAATGGGATTAACAGAGACACTGCGATTTATGTAGGCGTTCAGACGCTTGAAAATAGTGGTGTAGATAGACGAGTTGATTTAATTCAAACCGAAGGTGGCGCTGAGTTTCAGATGCCTGAATGTCACGCCGTCTGGAAAAGAGCATAGGAGGGAATGAATGATGCCTAATAATCCTATGTATGGACAAAACAAGTTAGACAAGAAGGTTGATGATCTTGTCAAAGACGGAAGCATATATCGCTTTGGCAATGAACCAGTTTGCGTTGATGCTCTTGACGGTGGCGATCCTGATGGTGTTAATGATAACATTATGATCGTTCAGTTTTCCGATGGACTGCATCTTAATATGCAGTATACTGGAACTCAAACGCTTTTAGCTCCACTTGCATCTACAACTGGAGTGAATTTTGCGCTTGATCAGACTGATGATGAAGGTGTGAATCTTGTCATGAGTAGTAATCTTGACAAGGGTATTACTGCAGGACCATTTATTAATAGGTTTACTGTAGGATCAGATGCGTTTTTCGCTACCCTAGAGCTTACTATTGCAGATGTTAGTGGAACTGATGATTTGCAGTTTGGATTTCGCAAGGTAGAGGCTTTTCAGGTAATTGATGGCTATGATGAAATGGCTGCCCTGGGAATTATCACTTCTGCGGATCCTGCGGCGGTACAAATTCAGACAATTCTCAATGGTGCAGCGAATGTAGAAACCGACACTGGTGATACATTGGCTGATGGTGTGGTAGCGAAATGGGGAGTGTATGTATCCTCCGCTGGTGCCGTAACATATAAGATTGATAATCAGGCGCCATCTACTACAGCTGCTTTTTCATTTGATGCTGGTGAAGTGGTAACTCCATTCTTTCAGTATATCAATCATAGTGATGTTGCTGGTAATATCATCTTGCGGGAACTCGAAGTCGGCAGACAATAAGGAGGTAGCTCATGGCTAAATTAGGTTCAGCTGGCTCCTTTGCTGGTGGCGTATCAGAGACTATCACAGCGGCTAAGACATTAGTCAAAGCAGATAGTGGGAAAGTATTCTATCTTGACTCTGCTGGAGGGGCATATTCTATAACCCTTCCAGCCGTAGCGGCAAGTGCACATTTTAGTTTTATTGTGCAGGAAAATACCCCAACTGGTGCTATTACGATTGCGGCTGGGTCTGCGATTGTTTATGGTAATCTCGAACAGCAGTCTGACACAAATGAAGATAACCGTGTTGCTTGTGCAGGCGTTTCTAGTGTTATTATAGGAACATCTGCATTAAAGGGCGATTGGTTGGATTTCTCATGTGACGGAACAAGTTGGTATGTTCGAGGGCAGTCTAGCATACAAACTGCTGTCAGCACGAGTTAGTACTAAGCAAATCAATACTGGGAAATTTTGCCCTGCTGGCGTTTCCTCCTTTAGCTGGTGGGGCATATCCCCAAGTGAGGGTTCATGTCTGATCTGAGAACACGAGTGCGCTCTAT
>CALBXV010000374.1 GCA_937890045.1 uncultured archaeon | reverse complement strand
CTAATATTGAAACTTGGGAATCTGATATCAAATATTATGAAAATTATATTTATGATAAACAATTAATACCTGGAGCAGTTTATGAATTTGCTGATTCCAAATTCAACATTGTTACTTATGACATGTCAAAAAGTATGTCTGAATATCTAGATATAACTATTAAAAACACTGAAGAACAACTTAAACCACATCTTATCTCTTGGGCTAATCTCTTAAGTCATCCAATTCCAAATTTTAAAAGAATTGCTGTTGATATAGAAGTTTTTACTCCTGAAAAAAATCGAATTCCAGATCCTAAAGAAGCTAAATCTGAAATTATTTCATGTGCAATTGTTGGTGATGATATACAAGAGATTTTGTTACTAAAACGAACAAATGTTGATATGGGTAAGAATAAACTTCCTGTAGATGTAAATTTAGTTTTTTATGATAAAGAATATGATTTAATCTCCAATTTATTAAAAAGATTAGATTCTTATCCATTTATCCTATCTTTTAATGGTGATAATTTTGATTTTCAATATATTATTAATCGTGCAAAGAGATTAGGTTTTCAATCTACTGATATACCTATATTATTAGGTAAAGAAATTGCTTATCTTAAAAATAGTATACATATAGATTTATACAAAACGTTTTCAAATAGATCTATGCAAATATATGCTTTTGGAAATAAATATTCTGAACATACTCTTGACGCTATTAGCAAATCATTGCTGGGAAAATCAAAAATTAACTTTGAAGGTGAGATAAATGACTTATCTCTTTATGATTTAGCATATTATAATTATCATGATTCATTAATAACATATAATCTAACTTCATTTGATAATAATCTTCTAATGAAATTGCTAGTTGCAGTTTCACGAATTGCTAAAATGCCTATGGATGATGTTTCAAGATTAGGTGTATCAAATTGGATTAGAAGTATGTTATATTTTGAACATAGAAAAATTAATGCGTTAATACCTAAAAATTCAGAATTAAGAACTAAAGGTGATTCAAATACTGAAGCTATGATAAAAGGTAAAAAATATAAAGGTGGTTTAGTAGTAGAACCGAAGTCTGGAGTATTTTTTGATATTACTGTGCTAGATTTTGCATCCTTGTATCCTAGTATTATTAAAGTGCATAATCTCTCATATGAAACTGTTCGTTGTTCGCATAATGAATGTAAAACAAATTTAATTACTGAAACCAATCATTGGGTATGTAAAAAACAAAGAGGTATTACATCTCTAATTATTGGTTCATTAAGAGATCTAAGAGTTAATTACTACAAACGAATATCTGGAGCAGATTCACTTTCAACCGAAGACCAAAATTTGTATACTGTTGTAGCACAGGCGCTTAAAGTTATACTTAATGCTAGTTATGGAGTTATGGGTGCAGAAATTTTTCCTCTTTATTGTTTACCTGTTGCAGATGCTACTACTGCAATTGGGAGATTTTCAATTAAATCTACAATCAAAAAATGTCAAGATCTAAAAATTAATGTTGTTTATGGTGATACTGACTCTCTTTTTCTTGAAAGTCCAACTAAACAACAAATTGATGTTATAACTAAATGGTCTAAAGAGAGTTTAGGTATTGAGTTAGATTTCGATAAACATTATAGATATGTAGCTTTTAGTACTAGAAAAAAAAATTATCTAGGTATATATGATAATGGAAATGCAGATATTAAAGGTCTTACAGGAAAAAAAAGTCATACTCCACCATTTATTAAAAAGGCTTTTTATGATACTGTATCTATACTAAGCAAAGTGAAGAATTCAAATGATTTTGAAACTGCACGTGTTGATATAAAAACTGACCTTAAAGCAAAAGTCAATGCTCTTAAACAACATAATATACCAATAAAAGATTTAGCGTTTCGTATGATGTTAAGTAAACCTATATCTTCCTATAAAATGCAACCACAACATGTACAAGCTGCTTCTCAATTACAAAATGCCAATTTAAAAAATATTAAATCCGGTGATATAATATTTTTTATTAAAACGATTTCTGGAGTTAAACCATTGGAATTAAGTAAAGAGAATGATGTAGATGTTGAAAAATATATAAATTATTTAAGAGGAACATTTGATCAGATACTTGATTCAATTGGATATGATTTTGATGAAATTCTTGGCGCTACCAAACTTGAAGATTTCTTTTGGAGTTAAAAAGTGATTTACTAATATTGAGTTATAAAGATTTATTATTTTCTTATGATCCACTTGTTACAATTCTAAATAATAATAAGAATACTTTTGCAAAACTTTTTGGGGTGCCCTTCGATTTTACTTCTACATATAGGTCTGGCAGTCGTTTTGCACCTAATGCTATTCGAGAATCTTTTATGAATATTGAACTTTTTTCTCCTAATTTTGGAATTGATTTAGAAGAATTATCATTTCAAGACCTTGGTAATTTAAATCGTACAGCTAATATAGATAATATGCAAAATAATGTTGAAAAAGTAGCTAGTGAAATAATCTCTGAAAATTATTCTGTAGGAATTCTCGGAGGTGAACATTCACTAAGTTATGGGGCTTTTAAATCCTTGCCGCCAGATGTTGGAATAATTATTATTGATGCACATTTTGATTTACGTGATAATTATGAAGACCTTACCATGAGTCATGCTACTTATCTAAGGCGTTATATTGAAAAATTTGGTTGCAATCATATTATTCATTTGGGTGGACGTGTTGGTGCAAAAGAAGAATGGGACTATATAAAAAACTATGATCTTACTGTTATTACAGATCAAACTATTAAACTTGGTGATTCTTATTTAATCCTAAAAGATTATCTAAAAGATTTTAGTAAAATCTACGTTAGTGTTGATATGGATGTCCTTGATCCTTCTTTTGCTCCTGGTGTTGGAAATCCTGAACCTAACGGTATTAGTATAACAAAACTTCTTGAATTTTTTAATATTTTAAAAGGGAAAAATATTGTTGGTTTTGATATAGTTGAAGTTTGTCCACCATATGATACTGGAATCTCATCAATAGTGGCAGCAAAATGTTTATGTGAGCTTTTAACATTATCTTATTTAGGACATAAATAATCTACGAAAATTTAGATCTTAACGATAATAATTTATTTTCTGCTAATGATTGGGTTGGTAAATCTTTTACTTGAATTATTATTTCTTTTATTAAATCTTCTAAAGTTATGTTACGCAATTTATTACTTTTTCTATCTCTAACAGGTAATTCATTTGATTGAATTTCCTTTTCTCCAATAACAATTACATATCTTATCCATTCTCTACCAGCATCTCTGATTTTTTTACTAACACTAATTTCTCTATCATCTATATCACTTCTAATTTTCTTCTTATTAATTTCTAATGATAATTTGTTGGAATAATCTATAAATTTCGATGACATTGGAATCAATCTAATTTGAGTAGGCGCTAACCAAAATGGTATATTTGGTGCTATTCCATTTTTTTGTTTAGTATATTCTTTTTCTAAAATTGCGTAGATATTTCGCTCAATCGCTCCACTTGGAGAGCAATGTAATATTATTGGATTCTGCTTGTTACCAATCTTGTCTGTAAATGTTATATTATATCTTTTTCCATTCTCTACATCTATTTGGTCTGTTGATAGTGCTGATGCTTTACCTAAGTTATCAATAAAGTTAAATTCCCATTTTAATGTAAAATAAAAGAATCTCTTATTCCAAATCTCTATAAATGCTGATCTGCCTAAAATTTTTAATATAGATTCTATAAAAATTTTATTTTTATTATAAAAATCATCTGTAAATCTTAAAGCCATTATGTAATCATCTTTATCTAATCCAATTTTTTTTAATACTTCAATTGATAATTTCAATCTTTTTATGAATTCATCTTTTGCTTGATCTATGTCTGAACATAATGCATGACAATCAGGCATTGTAAAAGCTCTTAATCTTCTTAGACCAACTAGTTCTCCTCGTTTTTCTCTCCTAAAACTATATCGTGTCAACTCATAAAATTTCAAGGGTGTTTGTTTATAAGAAAATTGTGTGTCACTAGCCATTAAAAATTGACCAAAACATGCGCTAAATCTTAAAAACAAGTCTTTATCCTCTGACTTAATTGTATATTGTCTAGCCGGAAATCTATTTAGATAATCCGAAAGACTTGGATGATTATAATCGTACATTATTGGTGTTTCTACTTCCATTCCTCCATATTCTATTACTTTCTCAGTAACATATCTCTCTAACAACGATTTTATTAATCTCCCTTTAGGATAAAATCTTAAATTCCCTGGGTCTGAACCAGGTTCATAATCTGCAATTTCTAATCTTTTCATAAGTTCTACATGTGGAGGAATTTGATTTACAACTCTTGATTTTGTTGTCTCATATTTAACAAACTTAGATAATTTTTCTTGATTTGTAAAATTATATTCTGATATAGATTCCATTTTACCATCTTTATCTATTATATAATATTTAGATTCAAGTTTATCTTCCATTTTTAAGGCTGAAGATACATTATCTGTTTTTGTATTCTTAGTTATTGATTTAAATTGTTCTGCAAGTGGATGACCTTTAACTTTAATTGTAAAAGCTTTATTCCATCCAAAAGGTGATCTATATATTTCAATTCCTGTTTTTTTCACTTCATTTTCTAATAATTTTATAATTGTTATTGCATCAAGTGGTTTAGCTAAATTATCTGATAAATGCGCATATGGATATAGTAGAACTCTATTAATCTTTAATCTCTCAAGAGAACTTTGCAGTTCGTTAACTGTTTTATTACATATCTGCTTGTTATCACCAATTTCTACTGATAAAAATAAAACTATTATCTCTTCATATCTGATTGTTTTTTTTTCTGCTTCTTCAGCATTTTTAATCTCTTTCTTAATTGGTTTATATTCTATATAATCTGCATGCTGAAATAGAATTTTCATTATATTTTACCCATATCTAATTCTTTCTAGTTCTCTTTGTTTCTTAGTTTCTTTTTTCCATGTTTTGTAATGTTTTCCACATAAGTGTATTCTTTTATCTTCTTCTGTAAAGTTTAAACTACTTCCAGATGCTTTATCTTTACTTAGTGATCTAATAGATATATCATTACATTCTATTACATTACAAGTTTTATTCATTTTATATGATTAAGGTATTTCAATAACTTGCTATATATATTACTTATTATACTGTATATTATTGTAGAATGTTAAATAATTTAAGATTAATTTTAGAACCATATTTAATTAAATTAGGCTCTTTTTTTTCTAAATTTGGTCTAAGTCCAAACTTCTGGACATTTTTAGGATTAATAATAGCAATTTTTTCTGCAGTGGCGTTTTCTTTTGGATCATCTTTTCCTGAATCACTAGATTCTCCAAATCTTTATTATCCTATTATTGGAGGATTTTTGTTATTAATAGCAGGATTTTTTGATATTGTTGATGGAGCTGTCGCCAGATATCAAAATGTTTCTAATAATAAAGGTAAATTTCTAGATTCTACTATTGATCGTGTATCTGAAATTATAATTTTTGTTGGCATATTTTTAGGCAGTTACGGTAACTTTGATAACATTTGCTCTTGTGTAAACTATCCAAATATATTTAATTTGCTTTTGATTTTATCTTTATCTTTTTCATTTCTTGTTAGTTATCTTAGTTCTATTGCAAAAAATCTGTCTATTAATCTTACAGGTATTGGTCTTGGAGAAAGAGCTGAACGTATACTCATATTAGCTATACTAAGTATATTTGGATTAATAGAAATTGCAATTATTGTAATTCTAGTTATGTCTATTATAACATTTATTCATAGATTTATCTACGTCTTCAAAAAATTATCTTAATTTTCTATCTTCTTGAATATCTTTCAGCTTTAGCTCTTACTTTTACTAATCCATAATGAACTGCACATGAAACACAATAATACTTTAATGTTCTTGGAGCTGCTATATATGCTCCTTGAGTTCTTAATTCTTTTGCTAATGCATGCTCAACTAAATTTAATCTTGTTGTAATCTTTTTTGCTTTATCGATAGGAGTCATTTGTCCACATTTACTACATTGAATTAATTTTGTCCTTCCTTTAGTAGATCCTTTTGCTCTACCACGGCTTTTTCTTTTCTTTGGCATGTACTTCTATTTTTTTTAAATAAGGCTTTAAACATTATGAATGATTTTATTAATATATCTGGATTGAAGTTATATGAAAATAATTATTGCAGGTCATATTACTAAAGATTTAATTAAATTTAATGATATTTTAATTAGCTCTATAGGAGGTTCTCCTTGTTATAGTGGTCTAACTGCTCACACTTTTGGAATAAATGTGAATATTGCTACTAAAGTTGGTTTAGATCTAGAACAAGAAAACATAAATTGGCTCTTGACAAAAAATATTTCGTTTTTAAAATCGTTTAAATCTACCAAACTTCCTACTACTAATTTTCATATAGTTAATAATTCTAGTTTAAGACATCTATTCTTATTAAATAAATGCGAATCGTTATCTTCTACACAACTAGAGAATACTAGCGGTGATGGAATAATTTTAAGTCCTGTTGTTGATGAAATTCCCTTGTCATTGGTTAAATTATCAAGAACATTATTTCCACATGTTTTTCTTGACCCACAAGGATTTTTACGTTCGTTTGATAAATCAGGTAAATGTCTATTAAATTATAATTTTAACACTGACATTTTTCAATATATTGATTCTATTAAAATTGGAGAAGAAGAACTACCATTTATTACAGGAACTAATAATATTGATTTGTCTTTAAATAAGTTGTCTAAATATAATCTTAGTAATATTATATTAACTTCTTCTAGTGGTAAAGTATTATTAGTCACTCCTAAACATAAATATTCAATTAATATTCCCAAAATTAAAATTTTGGAAAGTACTGGAATTGGGGATATATTTACAGGAGCTTTTAATTCATCACTTATTAAAACTGGTGATCCACTCTGGTCAGTGAGTGTTGCAATATCTGCCTCACAAACTTCTTTTGGTAAATTCGGAATAGCTAAAATTCCTGAATATAATACTGTTATAAAAAACGCTTATAATATAATGCAATTAGTGAAAAAGAATTATAATAACTGAAATTTCAAAAGATTTTTAAATTAATTCAAGTTAAATCGATTATTACTATAGTCTAAAATAAGGATGTTTGGAGATTAAAATTATGGATGTTGTTGATATTGGTTTAACTGTAAAAAAGAATGAAGATTTCTCTGAATGGTATCAACAGATTGTACTAAAATCTGAATTAACTGATTATTCTGAGGCTAAAGGCTTTGTAGTCTTAAGACCGTATGGATTTTCTATCTGGGATCAAATTAAACAATTTTTTGATAAAAAAATTAAAGCTCTTGGACATTCTGACGCATATTTCCCTACATTAATTCCTGAAAATATGTTAAAAAAAGAAGCAGAGCATTTTTCTGGTTTTACACCTGAAGTTTTTTGGATAACTCATGCTGGTAATCGTAAGCTTGATGAAAAATTAGCTGTTCGACCAACTTCAGAAACTATCGCGTATAGTTCTTATTCCAAATGGATTCATAGTTGGAGGGATCTCCCTTTATTACTTAATTTCTGGAATTCTGTATTGAGAGCTGAAATAAAATCTACTAAACCATTTATTAGGACTTCAGAGTTCTTATGGCAAGAAGGTCATACTGTACATGAAACTAAAGAAGAAGCTGATCTAGAAGTAGAAACTATCTTTGAAATCTATCGAGTGTTAATTGAAAAATATTTAGCTATACCTACTTTAGTGGGAAAAAAAACTGAAAAAGAAAAATTTGTTGGAGCTCTTTATACTCTCACACTTGAGTCATTAATGCCAGATGGTAAAGCTCTTCAAATGGGCACATCTCATAATCTAGGTCAAAATTTCTCCAAATCTTTCAATATAAAATTCTTAGATAAAAATGGAAATGAAAAATTTGCATGGCAAACATCTTGGGGAATCTCTTGGAGATTGATTGGAGCTCTAATTATGGTTCATGGAGATGACAAAGGATTAATTTTACCACCTAAAATAGCTCCAATTCAAGTTGTTCTAGTTCCTATTTACTACAAAGATAAAGATAAGATTAATATTGATAAAAAAATTAGCGAAGTTTCAAATTCTTTGTCTAAAATAAAAATTTCTAATTATGTAGATAATCGTGATGCTCATACTCCTGGATGGAAATTTAATCATTGGGAACTTAAAGGAATTCCATTAAGAATAGAAATTGGGCCCAAAGATCTTTTTAATTCTGAATTGACAATAGTTAGAAGAGATAATTATGAAAAAACGCGAATTAAAGAACATGAATATAAAAATATTAAATTAATTTTACGTGATATACAATCTAATCTATATAATAGAGCGAAAGATAATCTGAAAAATAATATTACTGATGTGACAGATTACAAGAAATTTGTAAAAATCATTGAAGATAAGAAGGGATTTATACGTACTTGTTGGTGTTATAATGAAAATTGTGAACAAAAAATAAAAGAAGAAACTGGAAGTGATATAAGACTTATTCCTATGAAAAAAGAGCAAATCTTCTCAGATTGTATATATTGTAATAAACCTGCTAAGACTGTTGTATACTTTAGTAAAGCGTATTAATATAACTTAATGGAAAATATATACTTTTATTATTACATACTTATTATGTTATAATGTCAAATTTCTTGATGAAGAAAATATCTGATAGAGTGATAGCTCATGTGGATATAGATTACTTTTATGCACAATGTGAAGAAATTCGTAATCCAGCTATAAAAAATAAACCAATTGTTGTATGTCAGTATTCAAATAGAACAAAAGATAGTGGTGCAGTTGCAACTACAAATTATTTGGCACGAAAATACGGAGTTAAATCTGGTATATCTATAATCATGGCTCAAAATCTTCTAAAAAATTATGATGCAACATTTTTACCTGCAGATCATGATTATTATGAAAAAATTTCTGACTCAATTATGAATATATTAAAATCTTATTCAGATAAATTTGAACAAGTTAGTATTGATGAAGCTTTCATAGATCTAACTAAGAAATCAGAATCTAATTTTGATTTTGGTAAAAAATTGATTCTAAATATTAAATCTAAAATTTTTGATGAACAAAACTTAACTTGTTCAATTGGTCTAGCTCCTAATAAATCAATTGCTAAAATTGCTTCTGACTTTAATAAACCAGCTGGAGTTACAGTTATTAAAAATAGTGAAATGCTAAATTTTCTTAACCCTCTTCCTGTTAGAAAAATATATGGTGTAGGAAAAAAAACAGAAAAAATTTTTACTGATCTTGGTATTAATACAATTGCAGATTTATCTAAATCTAATCTTGAATCTTTATCAAAAAAATTAGGAAGTAAAAAACTTGCCGTTTATTTTCATAACGTTTCTAATGCTATTGATGATGAACCAGTAATAGAAAACCAAACTAAAGAACAATTTAGTTATATTAAGACATTAAAAACTAATACTCGTGATATTAAAGAAATATTAACTGAATTATATCAATTAAATCATAAAATACATTATGACCTTAATAAAAATCAACTATCTTTTAAATCTATTTCTTTAATTATAATTGATGAAAATTTACGTGCTTATAGTAAATCCAAAACATCTGATCATCCTCTACAGAATATTAAATATATTGATAATTTATGTTCTGATTTATTATCTGAATTTCTTAAAACAGAAAATAAAACTTATGTTCGAAGAGTAGGAATTAAAGTGTCAAATCTGATTAAAATTCAGGGACAAACATCTTTAAAGAAATTTTTTTGAATAATATTAAAAAGTTCAATTTTCTAATTTGTATATATTGGATGAAAATTATATTACTGAAGATTCTGACATCTTAGTTTATTACAAAAAAGGTAAAACTTGGTTAATAAAACCAACTGCAAAGCAACTACATACACATGTAGGTTATGTTGATTTAACTAGTGTTATCAATAAAAGATATGGTGATTGTGTAGTAACAAATAAAAATGAGATTTTATGGTTATTAAAACCCAATCTAGAAGACTATGTTGCCAAAAGTAAACGAAAAACTCAAATTGTCTATCCTAAAGATACAGGATTAATACTTCTTAAATTAAATGTTTTTCCTGGAGCGCAAGTTATTGAAGTTGGTGTTGGTAGTGGTGGACTTACTACTTATCTATCAAATTTAGTTAGACCAACTGGACATGTACATTGTTATGATATTAATCCTGAATTCTCTAATAATACAAAAAAAAACTTGGAAAGAGTAAATTTGTTGGAATTTATAACAATAAAAGATATTACCAAGACTGGTATTGATGTAAAAAACGCTGATTGTGCAATTGTGGATATTGGTGATCCATGGAGTGTTGTTGAATCAGTATGGGAGGGATTAAAAGGTGGTGGTAATATTGCATTTGTTTGCCCTACTATTAATCAAGTAGAAAAACTTGTTATAAAACTTACTAATTCTGGTTTTACTAATATTGAAACTGTTGAAGTATTATCTCGAATAATTGAAGCTCGTGAAGGTAAATCTCGTCCTGCAATGCGGATGGTTGGTCATACTGCATATCTTATTTTTGCTAGAAAAATATTCCCTTTAAATAAATAATTTTAAATAAAAACTATATTGTTCCTATTTGTTATTAAAAATATATTATGGATCTCTTAATACTTGGTTCTGGAGGACGTGAATCTGCTCTTGAATGGAAATTAAATCAAAGTTCATTTGTTAATAAAATATATGTTTGTCCAGGAAATGGTGGTACTACTAATAATCTAAACTTATCTCTAAATGATCTTAATGAAATCAAAAATTTTGCTAAAAAAAATAACCTTATTACTATTGTAGGTCCTGAAGTGCCACTAAATAATGGAATAGTTAATATATTTAAAGAAGAAAAACTGAAGATTTTCGGTCCTAGTAAAGAAGCTGCTCAATTAGAAACTAGTAAAATTTTCGCCAAAAAGTTTATGAAAAATGCTAATATTCCTACAGCTAAATTTGAAATATTTTCTGACTATTATGATGCTGTTGATTATGTTAAAAAACATGATGGTAAAGTAGTTATAAAAGCTGATGGTCTAGCTGCTGGTAAAGGTGTCTCTGTTCTTGATAATGTACAAGATTCTGTTAATTATTTAAATCAAATAATGATTAACAAAACTCTTGGAGATGCAGGTAAAAATGTTGTTATTGAACAAATTTTAAAAGGAGAAGAAATCTCTGTCTTCTATCTATCTGACGGTAATTCTGTTATTAGATTATCTACTGCTCAAGATCATAAAAGAATATTTGATAATGATATTGGCCCTAACACTGGTGGTATGGGTAGTTATTCACCATGTTTCTTTTTATCTGATAATATTCTTGAAAATATTGATAAAATTGCTAAAAATACTATACTAAATATGAAACTTTCCAATAAGCCGTTCTGTGGAATATTATATGTTGGAGTTATGATCTCCAATAATAAACCTTATGTCTTAGAATATAATGTTCGTTTTGGAGATCCTGAGGCTCAAGTTCTTCTCCCTAGAATGAAATCTGATTTATATCCATATATTGAAGCATCTATAAATCAAGAACTTGATAAAATGCCTGAATTAATATGGTCAAATCACTTTGCTTTATGTGTTATTTTATCATCTCTTGGCTATCCTAATAAATATCCTATTAATGAAAAAATATCTGGTGTTGAACAAGTACTTAAAATGCAGAATATCTGTTTATTTCACTCTGGTACAAAAATGGAAAAAAATATTTTAATGACAAATGGAGGACGTGTACTTGGAATAACTAGTCTTAACAAAAACTTAAACAAGGCTATCAAACATGCTTATAATGCTGTTAATTTAATTAAATGGGATAATGTATATTTCAGAAATGATATTGGAAGCAAAGCTCTTAAATATTTATAAATATTAGAAAAATTAGGTAAATATTAATTTGGAAATTGATAAGGGTCTAAAAGATACTTTTGTAGATTCAAGTTCAATTTGTTATATTGATGGTAATAATAGCCGTCTCTATTATCGAGGTTATGATATAAATCTACTTGTTGATAAATCTAGTTTTGAAGAGATTGCATATTTACTTCTATATGGTAAATTACCTCTTAAACAAGAATTCGATAATTTTAATAAGATTCTTAAATCACATCAAAATTTGCCAAAATTTCTTAAATCTAATATTTCTAATTATCCAAAAAATGCAAATATTATGGATGTATTAAGAACTGGTATATCATCTTTAGGTCTTAATAATGCTGATTATAATAATTTTGAAAAATCAATTAATATTATTGGATCTTCTACTAGTATCACTGCCTTATATAGTAGAGTAAAAAATGATGAAGAAATTGTTGAACCTCTTGAAGATCTTAGTTATGCAGGTAATTTTCTTTATATGTTAAAAAATAAAAAACCTGATGATTTTGATTCTAAAATATTGGATATTATCTTTATTTTACATGCTGAACATGAAATGAACGCTTCTGCTTTTTCCTGCGTTGTAACTAGTTCTACATTGTCTGATATCTATAGTTCAGTAACTGCTGGAATAGGAACTCTAAAAGGACCATTACATGGAGGTGCTAATGAAGGTGCTTTAAAAACTATACTTGAAGTTGGTTCTCCTGAAAAGGCTGAAGATTATGTTTCTAACGCTTTGAAAAAAGGTGAAAGAGTTATGGGATTTGGTCATAGAGTATATCGTAATTATGATCCTAGATATATTGTATTGAAAAAAGTGGCTAAAGAGCTAGCCGAAAAAAAGGGTCAACTTAATCTTTATAATACTGCTAATGAAATCGAAAACATCACTGTTAAAAAATTATCTGGTAAAGGTATATTTCCAAACGTTGATTCTTATTCTGGACTAGTACTCCATTTACTTGATATACCTATTGAACTCTTTACCCCTATCTTTGCTATAAGTAGAAATCCAGGTTGGGTTGCTCATATATTAGAATATACTGCTAATAATGTTCTTATAAGACCAAAAACATATTATGATGGTAAATTAGATTTATCTTATATTCCTATTAATAAAAGATAATTTTTTTATTTTAATATTAAAAAGTTTTTATAATATTCTTAGAAGTCATATTACTATGTCTAATTATAAATTACCTGAATTAAATTATTCTTATGATGCTTTGGAACCTCATATTGATACTAAAACTATGGAAATACATCATTCTAAACATCATAACACTTATGTTGGAGGATTAAATTCTATCCTAGAATCAGCTGATTCAAACTTACAGAGTAAATCTCTTGAAGAATTGTTAGCTTCTATTAATGAATTACCAGATTCTGTACAACCTGATATTAATTTTCACGGAGGAGGAACTGATAACCATAATATATTCTGGACCAATATGAGTCCAAATGGTGGTGGTGAACCTGAGGGTTCTTTATTGGAAGAGATAAATAGATGTTTTGGAGATTTTGCTTCTTTTAAAGAACAATTTACTGGTCAGGCTACTAAACTTCGTGGTAGTGGATGGAATTGGCTTGTTTGCAATCCAAAAAATAACAGTTTAGAAATTCAGTCTATGTCAAATCAAACAAGTCCTCGTACTTTAAATCTTGTTCCATTACTTGGAATTGATGTTTGGGAGCATGCATATTATTTAAGATATCAAAATCGCAGACCAGAGTATATTAAAGCATGGTGGAATGTTGTTGATTGGGACAATGTTCAATCCCGTCTAGATCTAGATAATTGTTGATTATATTTAAAAAAATTTGAGTTCAGTATCTGCTTTTAATTACTCTTTATAACTATCTATTATACTAAATCTCCGTTTACAAATGCTTTAGTATTTGGATTATTAGGATTGGTAAAAATTTTTCTCGTTTTTTCAATCTCAATTAGTCGTCCGTCTATTATAATTCCAATTTCATCTGACAATCTTTTTGCTTGAAATATATCGTGTGTTATTACTATTATGTTAATATGTTTAGATATTTCCCTTATAGTTGTCTCTATAATTTTTGTGTTGTTTGGGTCTAAATTTGCTGTAGGTTCATCAAATAGTATTAATTCTGGCTCATAAATT
>CALBXV010000373.1 GCA_937890045.1 uncultured archaeon | reverse complement strand
CAGTAAAAGTTTTATAATTGGTTATATTGTATAGGTTACTAAAAACTATTCAATAGAAATTACAAAGGAGAAAAAACATGGCAGAAGAAAAACGCCAGTTTCCAACAGAGGTAGTTGATTTGCCTTCTAAGGGAAAACTTTATTCAAAAGGTTCACCACTGGCAGGTGGAACAATTGAGTTAAAGTATATGACCGCAAGAGAAGAAGATATTCTAACTTCTCGTAATCTTATTCAGAAAGGAATTGTTTTGGATAAATTGTTGGAATCTGTTATTGTAGATGAAAATATATCACTCAATGATTTATTGTTAGGTGATAAAAATGCAATTATGATTGCAACAAGAATACTTGGATATGGTAAGGAATATACAGTTCAACTTACTGATCCTTCGACAGGAGATAAACAAGAAGAAACTTTTGATTTAACTCAGATTGAAGATAAAGTTGTTGATGAGAAGTTATTCAAAGGTGGTAAAAATGAATTTGAATTTGATTTACCGGCTTCCAAGATTAAAATTATGTTTCGTCTATTAACACACAAAGAAGAAAAAGAAATTGATGCTGAATTAAAAGCATACAAGAAATTTTCTAAAGAGAGTGGCATCACATCAGAAATTACTACAAGATTGAAAAAGGCAATTATTTCAGTTGATGGTGACACATCACAAAAACGAGTTAATGAGTTCGTGGAGAATGAATTACTATCTCGTGATTCCCTTGCATTTAGGGAATATCTTATAGAAATCACACCTGATGTGGATATGTCGTTTACTTTTACAAGTGATCAAACTGGTGAAGATACAACGATGGACATCCCATTAGATGTTGAGTTTTTTTGGCCTGCGGGCAGAAGATAAGCCCGCAATACACGACCAAATTTTCTCCCTGTGCTTCCACGGGAAAGGAGGATTTAACTTTACCGAAGTGTATAACATGCCAACCTATCTGCGCCGATTTTACATACAATCAGCCGCAAAATTCTACGAAGAAGAAAAGAAAGAATACGACAAAGCATCCAAGAAAAAATCTGGTATTTCACGACCAGGTATCCCCCGGGGCTAACATTTTTTCCTATATATGATATTTATTAGTGAGTTATACTATCCTGTTTAACCAAAGGAAATCATAAAATAAAATCATATGTAGGAGAAGAAAAATGGCTTCGTCCAAGAATAAATTAACAGAAGATCAATTAGTTGAAGGAATTTTAACTAAAATATTACAGTCTATTTTTAGTAGACGAACACAACAAGTTATGAAGGGAATGAAAAATAATCCTGCTCTTGAAAAGGCAACGGAAGATTTTTTTGATGCCGGTAAAAAATTAGATAGGTCATTAAGAAAGGCAGCAAAACTTAGAGCAGCTCACGCAAAGAAATTTAGAAGTTAAGAGAACAATATATGATATCCCAAGATAAAGTAGAACAATCTGAAGGAATTAAAAATCGAATAGTATATTGGGGTGGTACTGATAATACTATAATACCTATGATGGCTACAAAGGCTGAAATTGACCGTGCCAAAGAATTGGCAAGGATAAACGAGAACCTTGCAAAGCTTAAAGGTAAGACTGATGATAAGTCATTGGCAGCTGCTATAGAACTTCAATCACGAAAGAGGAAAATAAACAAAGAAGAAGCAGCTCACCAAGCTCATATGATGAAAAAGGAGATGGAGCTTTCTGGGTTAAAGTCAAAAGTTTTAAATTTGGAAGAAGAAATTGGTACGGTACAAAGGAAGGGGCTGGAATATGATACCAAATCTGGTAAGCATGTGAAAACTAAAGGTCAACTTGTTATAAAACTTTCTCGTGAATATTTTCTACAAGGGTTACATCAACAAAATATGTTTAATACTCAAAAAAATATAGCAGGAGTATTGGAACACATCAATCACTTAAAGGGCGAATCAGTACATTATGACGAAAAAGTAAAAGAATTAGCTGATAAAGAATCAGCACATATGACTGCACTTGAAGGTAGTGTTGATAAAAGATTTGCTAAAAACAAAGAATTAATCGCTCAAAACGAAGCCGCCATCTCATCATATAGTTCTGCACTTACGATAGTTAAGGATTCTTATACTCAGGTAGGTGAGATTCAAGCTGAAAATGTTGGTAAAACCCGTGATTTGGCCAAAATGTATTCGAATATGGGAAGAGGTGGTTTTCAGGACATGACAAAAGAAATGGAAACTCAACTTGAGAGAGCTAAAGCTCAGGCTGATTATACTATAAACCAACAACTACCCGCTCTTCAATCAGAATTAAACCTGATGGCCAAAAAGATGAAGTACATGGATAAAGAGTCTGATTTATATAAAGAAATGGTGAAAGATATGGCGGAGATGGAAGGAGAACAAGTAAAGTTGAAAGCTGATGCCGAAGTGATAGTTGATGCGGCGGAAAAAAATGTAAAGCATGCTAAGCTCATGTCAAAAATACAGGGAAATGTTGCAGCAAGTACTCAATTAATTGTAGGTCCATTTGAAAAAATACAAGGTCTTTTAGAATCTAATCCATTAGGAAAATGGGTTTCAACTTTAACTGGGTTGGATTCACATATGAAATCTTTTACAGACACGGTTGGTGCGGAAATGACAGCTGCGTTTACACCACCAACGGTTAAGGAAGGTATTGATAAAAATGGTAAAAAATATTTTATGGATTTAGAAACTGGTAGACGTATTAGTGAAGAAACTTATGACTCTCAAAAGAAGAACGGACAGACTATGCAAGAATCACTTGCAAATGTTCAAGAACAAGCAATGGGTGCAATAGATGCAATATCATCATCATTTAGTCAAATGAATGCAATGATGGGAGGAATGTTAGGACCGGCATTGGCAATAGTGGTAGTTCTTATGGCAGTAGGAATGGCATTGAAAA
Source organism: uncultured archaeon (assembly GCA_937890045.1). The sequence continues at coordinate 1,866 of CALBXV010000373.1, read as the reverse complement.
AGATATTTGGTGGATTCACAGAACTTCGAAAAGAAATGGGATTAACATTTGGGGCAGCAGCAGAGTTACAATCAAATATTAATATAACTGCAGCAAGATTTAAGTTTATGGGTGTTTCTGCAGAAGATGTAAAGGGTGTAGTAGGTGGTATTCAAGAAAATTGGGGTGGAGTTGGTCAAGCAACAGAAGAAAATATATCTCTATTAACTGATCTTAATGCAGAATTTGGAATATCTGGAGAACATAGTTCCAAATTGATCACTCAAATGATGGCTGTTGGGGCAGGAAGCCGAGAGGCCGCGGCAGCACAATTAGAATCAGTTGGTAATTTAGCTCGAGCAAGTGGAGTTGCACCGGCCGCTATTATGGCAGATGTTGCTCAAAGTACTGAATTTTTTGCTGGATTTGCAAAAGATGGTGGAATGAATTTAATGAAGACATCAATCGCAGCAAGAAAACTTGGTTTAAATTTGGGAACTGCCGAAAAAATAGCAGAAAGTTTATTAGATTTTGAGAGTTCAATTGAGGCTCAAATGGAAGCGTCTATGATGACTGGTCGGGCAATAAATACGGATAGGGCAAGAGAATTAATGTTAGCTGGTGATACAGAAGGAATGATGAAAGAGGTTACTAAACAGATTGGTAGTCAAGCAGATTGGAATGCAATGAATGTTGTCCAACGAAAATCATTAGCAAAGGCATTCGGACTGGAAGCAAGTGAAGTTGGTAAGATGATGGCCGAACAGGAGAGAAGAGCTAATATGACCCAGGCAGAAATTGACGCGGAAGAAGAAAGGGCTAAGAAACAAGAAGAATCTGGTAAAATTATGTCAGATATAATGATGTTTTTGGGTGATTTATGGGCCGAGATTTTAATTGCCGCTAAAAATTTATGGCCGGTAATTAAAGGAATTGGTATAGCATTAGCAATTGCATTTTTCCCAATAACTGCAATAGTAGCAGGTGTGATGTTGTTAATATGGGCATTTAATAAATTAAACGAAATATTCCCAGGTATTGGGACGGCTTTAACAGTTATTTCAGCAATCTTGGCCGTAGCATGGATGAGGTCTAAGGGAATCGGAGGATCATTTTTAAAATGGATTCCTGGTTTAGATAAAGTTGGAAAAAAATTAACTGGTATGACTGATACATTAAAAGATAAAGCCAAAGAAAAAATGGGAGCAGCAGCAGATAAAGTTACAGGTAAAGGTACAAAATTAAAAAAAGATGGAACACCAGATAAAAGATTTGGAAAGAAAGCAGATAAAACTAAAGCGGTTAAAAAACCAAAAACTTCAAAATCAATAGGTGGTAAAAAAGGTGGAAAAGGTGGATTTGGATTTATGGAAAAGATTAAACCTAAAAAAATGATACAAGGGGCCGCTGCACTATTAATAGCGGCCGCTGCCATGTGGGTCGCCGCGAAAGCACTTCAAGAGTTTGGAAAAGTTACTTGGACAGCAATAGCAATGGCAGGAGTAACTTTACTTGGATTAACTCTTGTACTTGCCATACTTGGTAAGTTGAAAGGACAATTAATACAAGGGGCGGTTGCAATGTTAATTATGTCGATTGCACTTATCCCATTTGCATTCGCATTACAAATGTTTACAGGAATTGATTTTGCACAAGTTGCATTGGGTGGAGTTGCAATGATAGGATTTGCTTTAGCAATGGGACTTCTTGGATTTGCGGCACCATTTATTATAGCCGGGGCCGCAGCCGTGGCAATTATGGGTATAGCTCTTATGCCATTTGCATTAGCTTTAAGATTATTTACAGAAATTGATTTTGAACAAGTTAAGATGGGTGGGGCCGCGATGTTAGCATTTGGTCTTGCACTCATCCCTCTTGGATTTATGG
>CALBXV010000372.1 GCA_937890045.1 uncultured archaeon | reverse complement strand
TAGGTCGTATCTCAGACCATAAGAAGTTTAAGCACATTATATGGAATGAGACAGATTTAGGTAATCTTGAAAATATTATAGAACAAGTAGTTGATAATATTCCAAGGATATTTGCATCTGATATGCCTATTCTTACTGGTACTAAAGTTAAAGGGGAACATATTAAAGATGTGATTGAGATGTTTCCTAATAAGCATATTGAAAAGATAACTAACCATATAATAGCTAATAAGCCTGATAACTATTGGGACTTATTGAACGCAGCTACATGGACAGCCACTCATTTACTAAACAGAAAGACAGAAGTAACTCATAAGCTTGAAGATAAAATATATCCTAAAGTTATGAGAATGGCTAAAGTAGCACAAGCATAATAATGTAGGGTGCTGAAGCGTATAATAAAAGTCTCACTCTCCAGAGCTATATGCTCCGTGACGACACCTGACGAGGTTGGAACAGCTTAATGAACCAAAATGTTTGCCAACGCAGAGTTCGCCCTACATTTATTAAAAGGAGAAGAAAAATGATACTTAAAGTAAAACAGTGGCCAGAGAGTCAAGATGTAATGCATGATGATGAATGGTTTTTTATAATGGCTGGTGATAGTGAAAACGATCCTCTTGGTAATAGTGCATATGCAATGATAGTAGATAACAAAAAATACTTGGACGAAGGGTCTGATATAGGACGTGATAAAGGATATCAAGAATCCCAAAGACAAGTAAAAATTGCAACAGATGCATTAAACTTATTATCTAGATATCCAGTAGCATCACTAAACTATGCATACGTTGCTATATCAGCACTTGAAAAAATGTATCCAATGAGGAAAACATTAAGAGAATCACACGAAAAAATTACATCAATAAAGAAGGAGGATCAGAATGAAGATAAGTAATTATGCTATGTCTAAAGTAGAAGAAATGCGTAGAAACAATGATGCAATAGAAGATAATAGAGAGGAAAAAATAACATTAAAAGAGTTTTTACATGAACAAGAAGAGATGGGAGTAAAGCAAAATGTAAAGATATGTGACGACTGCATTGAACTTTTTAAAGATGATGATTGAAACATTAATATGGAGAGACTGTCCTGTAGTTATTCCATACTATGGAGGTAAGTTTGAACTGAGTAAGAAATTGATTCCAATGCTAGCACCACATGATAGATATTTAGAAGTGTTTGCTGGCGGTTTAAGTATGTTCTTTAGAAAAAAGAAGTCAAAGAATAGTGTAGTAAATGATATAGATAATGATATAGTAAATCTGTATATGGTAGTTCTTGATCACTTTGATGAATTTTGTGAGTTTATATTTTGGGTGCCTAGATCAAGAAAAACATTTACTGAAGCAAAAGAACATATAATGTCATCTAAGGAAATTAATGTTCCTGATGTAAGAAGAGCATGTTTGTACTATTATATAATAAGAAATTCATTTAATAAAAATCCTTATAACCCAATGAGTTCAGCTCCTAAAAAGGATTGGAGACATAATTTAAAAGATGAGTTAATCCAATCAAGAAAACATTTAGAAGGTGCCTTAATAGAAAACTTAGACTTTAGAAAGTTTATAGATAAGTATAAAGCTCAAGAAGGAGACATGTGGTACTTTGATCCACCATATGTAGTAGCAGGAGAGAAAGGAACATACTACTACCATGATTTTAACATGGAAATGCACGAAGCACTTGTAAAAAAATGTGATGATATAAATAATTTAGGAGCTAAATTCATGGTGAGTTACGATGATAAAAAGGTCATAAAAGATTTGTATAAAGATTATAATATAAGAACAATAGAGACTATGTATGCAGGGAGTGCGATTAAAAAAGTAGTAAGTGAACTTGTAATAATGAACTACGAACCAATGTCTCAAACTGAGATATTTGATAGGGAGGTTGAAAATGACAGACAATATAATGGAGGCTCTTCCAGCTAGCGAAGAAGCTGAAGAAGCCTTAATAGGCTGTGTTTTATATGGAGGCCTTGATGCTTTTGATAGAGCTGCATCTTGGATAAGAAAGAATAAAGCATTTTATTATGATAAGCCTCAAAATGTTTGGAAAGTTATGTCTAATATGTATAAACAAAGAGAACCAATTGAAGTAGTAACAGTTGTTAACAGATGTAACGAGAAGCACGGTAGAAAGGGTGAATACGGATATTATCTAACAGGATTAGTTGCAGACACAGTTACTGATGGTAACTTAGAACATTATGCAAAGATAATATGGGAGAAACATGTTCAAAGAGAGTGTGCTACAAGTGCCAGTAATATTCTAAGGATGAGTTATAGTGATTATAATCAAACTTCAAAGATCCTTGAGAAACATAGTAGATTAGTAGAAGAGTTAAGAGAATTACAGCCTACTAAGATGCGTGATATCAGTATTATAATAGAGGAGACAGCTGAAACATTAAAAGAAGGAACAAATATAATCCCATTTGGAATACCTGCATTAGATGCACCAGCTGGGGGAATGACAAGGAAAGAAGTTACAGTTCTAGGTGGTAGACCAGGACATGGTAAGACAACACTAATGCTTAACATAATAAAAAGTCTTATAGAACAAGGGTATAAAGTGATGTTATTTAATAGGGAAATGAGTAATGTAGAAATGCTCAAAAAGCTATTAGTTATCGAAAGCGATACCTTATCCTATGATAAAGTAAGAAAACACGATTTAACTATCAAAGAACTCGCAGAAATTGATTCTGTTAAAGATATAATCAAGGTAAAGTACAAGAAGCTTATGATGTATGATGATATTAGAGGATTAGATGATTCATTAAGAGAGGTCATGAAACATCGTCCTGATATAGTAATTGATGATTACATTCAACTGATTAAAGCAGAAGGAGCACAAGAAGGTAGAAGGTTTGAGATTGAGAAGATAATGTATGATTATAAGTGGGTGTGTAAGACTTCAAACTGCACAGCATTCTTAATTAGTCAGTTGAATAGAGAGATAGAAAAGAGAGATAATCCTATCCCTAAGATGAGTGACTATGCTGAAAGTGGAGTAATAGAACAAACTGCTGAAACTGCACTGTTTGTATTCTATGGATACGCAGTAGATAGATTTGAATACGATGAAAAAGAGTGTATGATAGTTGCTGCAAAAAGTAGGTACGGCCAAATAGGTAACCATATGGTAGGATTTGATGGAAACAAGTGTAGATTTTCTGAAAGATAAAATAATAGTAGCAATTGATCCAGGTAAATCTGGTGGAGTGGCAGTTGTCAGTTATTCTGATAGGCCTCCTTTTAGTACAAAGCTGTACAACTGTCCAGACTCCACTGAAGATATGGCTAACATAATTTTTTCAGTTAGAAACAAAGGATTGATTGGAGGAAATAAAATTATAGCAGTTATAGAACACGTGTGGAGCTTTCCAACTGATGCAAGAAGCGCCGCATTTAAGTTTGGTACTAACTATGGTATCTGGATTGGTATACTTGGAACTTTAAAAATAGAACATGAAAAGGTTTCACCTCAGAAATGGATGAAAATGTACGCCCCATTACCCAAGAATAAACAAGATAGAAAAAGAAGACTTAAAGAAATAGCAAAAAAAATAGATGATAAGGCTACACTTAAAACATGCGATGCATTACTAATTGCTAACTATTTATTTATCAGAGATAAAGGAGGAAATAATGACGATAGGAAATAATTATATGTTTATAGCAACTGGTGAATTTAATGAAAGAAAAAGAGCTGCTAAATTTGTAACAATAAAATTCATTTTTATCTCAGTAACTGTGGAAGTATCATCAACATATACAATGTTTTCATTGTCAATGTTTAAAAAAGCAAGAATTAATTTAACATTTACAATAGAGTAATCTCTATATTCCCATCGATCTGTATAATTTAGTCAACTCTAATTGCCTTATCTTTTCAATTTCTAATTGCAATTGAGCTTCTGTTTTTTCTTTCTTCTTCTTCCTCTTCTTCTTCTTTACCCAAGGTAAATATTTAATAGGAGCCTTAGCTCTCATGTCACGAGTCCATGCCTTTGGATATAATCCAAACTCATGCATTAAAACATTCCATATTGTACCATTCTGTAAAGCTTTCCAGTTTCTTGGCACCTTTGCCATCTCAACATTAAACGTAGACAGTAATCTCATACCTTTTTGTTCATCTGTTAACTTATATGCATTATTATATCCAACTACCATATCTGAAACAACATTGTCTGGAAATTCAATCCATTCTTTCAGACTTGCTAAGAAAAACAAATCACCAACAGCAGGGCCTATATACCCTCTACCTTTAATATCTTTCTTACCTTCAACAGCATCTTTTAAATCTTTTATTCTATCTACTGTATCATTTTCCATTAACCTGTTAAAATCAACATTACCTATACCGCTCATTAATTGTGTAAATAAATATAAGCCTGCAAACTTAATCGGTATTAATAAGTCTGGATTATTCCATTGTCTTGCAATTACAGCATCTTTAGAATTTCTTAATATTTCTGATTGTAATTGTAAGAATGACATCGGAAAGTGCATGAACTGAAAAGCAACTTGACCAGCAGCTCCAAGGTTCTTACCAGTTCCACCTATAATAGGAGCTTTTTGAGATGCAGAATATTCAAACGCATATTTATTTACCATATCAAGAGCATATTCTTTAGCAATATTAGTAGCTTTACTCTTAGTGATGCCACCATCTCTCAATTCACTGTACTTTTGTTTAAATGAATACCTAAACATATGTTTTCTAAGGAAGTTCTCAGTAACCTTTTGCAAAATAGCACCAGCTCCAGTTGCCCTTGTTAATATGCTATCAAATGTTTGCCATCCCTTTTCATTTTTATATTGCAGTGACGGTTTTTGAGTTTGAGGATCGAATATAATATCAACGTTATCAACACGCAAACCTTCAGTAGGTAGTAGACCTTCTGTAAACAGTGGGTTAGACAAGTCTTCAAACCTAAACCCCTGCTCGCTCTCTATCTTTCCTAGAATTTTCCTAATCTCATCATTTCTCTCTCCACCTTTATTTAAATCTCTTAAATATCCATAGAAAGCACGATTGCCCACTCCCTGTATAAAATATAACCCTGACATTGTATTTCTTGCGGCAGTCGCAACTCCAAACCCAATCTTAGAAAAGAACTCATACCCTGTTAACACTCTCACTGTTTTATTAACCCAGTTAGGTCTATCTTTATAACCACGACCAGCAAGTGTAAACACATCATTCAGATAATCGTTTAATCCTCTAGCAAGATCACCTTCTTTGGGAAGTCTCTTCATTCCTTTTAAGTAAACAGCCTTTAAATGGTTTGTTCTATTAAAAGCTATTGCATCCATTGAATATTTTCTTAATACAGTTAAAGGATTCTTTAGCCAATTTTCATATTTAAACCTACTCCTACCCATAACAGATGGTGGAAGAGAACCAATAGACTCTCTAACAATTGAAAATGCACTCTCTAAGTCACCTAAGAACCCATCCTTTGCAGACATAGTATCAGCTCTATCAATTTTATCCATAACTTTTTCAATAGAAGCAAGTCCCTCTGTGATATAATGTGGAAAATAATTTCCTTTTTCCACTCCTTTTTCTATACTAACTATATGCTCATCAATACTTTTAAGGTATCTACTTAATCTTAATGTAGATAATTCATTGTATGATAGTTTAATAGCTTTCTTATGTTGGTTTAAACCATTAACAAGAACTTCGCCCATATTATTTAACAACTGTCTTGCTTCAATCCCAGCTTTTTCTATATTCTTTGAAAACCTAGTTCCCTTTATCTCCCTACCATTCTTATCCAGCCCTTCTTTTGTTCTTAACCTAACACCCCAATCTATCGTACCATATTTCTCATTATATTTGTCTGCAATTTCTGGTGTAGCTTCTAACCATTCTACCATTTCACTTAACACTTCACCGCCTTTAGTTGCAAGAACAGCTCCAATCTCATTCCTTAATTCAGATATTTCCTTATCTTTCTTATTGTATTCTTCACCCTTTTCTAAACTATCAAGTTTTTGTATCTCATACACTAACCTTCTTTCAAATTTTTCTAACTCTCTTGCTGATTTTAAACCAGGTAGTTTATTCTCTAATGATGGTTCTCTAAGGATGCTTTCAGCTCTTAAGTGTTGTGCTATTAGTGTATTAGATGATATATACATTGAGAACTTTGTTCTCTCATAGTTTGACCCGAGGGTAATACCTTTATTCATCCATCTTGTTACTGCAAACTTTCCCATTACACCACGCTTAACAAACCCAAATCTTTCTAAAACACTCAACTTTGGATTGTCCATTCTCTTTGCTTCTTTTTCTATCTCATTTGCAACACGCCTAATATCACCTTCAGTAAAATTAGAAAACGCTTCATCAGCAGGCTTATATGTTGAACGCCAAACAATTTCATTAAACATCATACCACCAAACTCTTCAGAAGTAGGCCCATAACGATGCGAACCGCTTAAGGAATCTCCAATAGACCTTGTCTTGCCGTCAATATCTTTTATCGTACCACCATCAAATAGCTTTCTTAAAGTTCCTAGATGTTCTTTTGTAAACTTTTGTTCTTTTGTTAATACTGCACAAGCCATTAGTAACAATCCATGTTGCTTGTTGATTCGTTTGATTTAGGGTCAGCAAATATATCAAAGCCAACCTCAATATCATCATACTTGCCAAACCTTAAGATTCTATAAACGTCTCCGTTAGGATCACGAACCTGTCTTGTTTTAGCACTTCTAAATGTCATTTCATCCTTTAATACTTCTTTGATAGCTGGATGATATAAAAAGTCAGGATTAGTCTCAGCAATTAAGTTGTATACCTCAGACTTAACTTCAAATGGTGTATTCCTTTCTCTATATATACCATCCGAATACATGGATGTATATTCCAAGTCAGGTACATTATCATATCTACGTCTATATGTTGAGCCATACTTCATTACAATATCTTGGTACATCTCTTCATGTCCATTGTTTACTAACCATCTTAACATAGCTCTTGATACTCTTTTGTTTATTTTAAGAGATGGCAACGCAACATTCCTATTTGGAATATATGTAACATTGCCAAACACAGGGTCTGGCTTCATCATATAACCAATAATATCATGTATTGTGTTTAGTTCTTGTTGAAATGTTAACGGTTCAGAAAACTCAACACTTGGTATATATTTTTTCATAAACACATCAACAAGCATATCTTCAGACTCTTTCAATAAGGTCCAGTTCTCAGATGCTTGTGGATGACCCTCACTTGCTCTATATGCTTCACTAGACAATGCGCTTATTCGACCCTTTAATGCCCTCGAATCATCAATAAAACGAATCTCCTGCATAGTCTCTCCAGAAAATCCTCTAATATTATTTGCCTCAATATCACCAAAAACAGATAATAATGAGTATGCATCAATAGTCTCAGACTTACTTAAACGATCATATCTTAATGGATTCATTAAAATTACATATCTGCCAGGAGTCATCCACCTCTGTGACTTCGGTCTTATCTCCCCAGCTGGTGACCACTTTCCTTTAGTACTAGTTTCTCTATATATAAAGTTTCTGTCATTAGAATTATTCGGTATATATCTGCCTTTAACACCTCTTCCACCTATTATATGTTCTCGAAATTTAAAATGATTTAATATTTTCTCACCAGCTTCCCCCGATAATAGTTTACCAATTAAACCATCTTCTTTATTCCTCATGTGTTCTCTAATAGCATTTAACCGCCGAAGCTTTTGAACTAAATAAACAGAATCACTACCCTTGCGATTGCTTCGTAATGATTTTCTTATACTAGATGCATTCCTACCAAGCAATTCATACGATAGTGAATACCTCTGGACATATGCTAAGTCTGTTATTTGTGTTTCGTATTGTCCACCAGTAAGACCAAATGTAAGTTGACCCTCACCATCAGCTTCCCCTAAGGCTTCCATGATGGACTCATGCGTTTCAGCGTCAGATAGTACAATAAAATTTTCAATAGCATCAATACTCCTTGCTAGTTCTTTTACCTCCACTCCATGTTTCTGAGCTACTCTATCATATGTATTTTTAACATTACCTATTCTCTTTAGAGTATAACCTGCTGGAGTAGAATCATATAACTCTCCTTGTCTAATTTTCCATTCCCCCAAAAAGCTAAATGGAGTCTTTTCTACCGCTACTGTTGTCTTAAATTTTCCTTGTAATATTCTTTTCCTTAATGACTCAGTAGTAGTTCCCTCGGGAAAGTCGTAGAACATTTTTAATAGTGCGTCTCTCTTAGCGTCATCCCTTTTATATCTGCGAACAAGTCGATTAAATATATACTGGCTAGGGCTAAATGCAATCTTATCTAGTTCTTGTCTCATCCTCAATAAATCATTTTGGTCTGGTATTCTCCTACCCGAACCATCAAACAAGTCGCTCATAATACGAGAAGGCCTTCCAAGAGCATCAATTATTTCTACTATAGCATCTTTATAAACATCTTTCGTATGAACATCCGTTATTTCCTTCAAATTAAATACAGACTTATACCCCTGCTCGTTGTAATCTTCTGCTTTTACAGTATAATTACTAGGCTTATCACCAAATAATATATATCTCTTTAACTCTTTAATTGTTGACTTATTAGTAAGATTAGACCTCTTTGTAGTGTCAATTAAGCTTTGAAGATTATTTGCATATCTCTGTAAGTATGCATTGAATATTTCTCCTTCAAGTTCTAACATCTTTTTATTATCCATATTCATATTAATTCTATTCAATGAATTAACACCTGCTGACAACCTTTTTATTTGCCCAAAATGATTCTTAGCAGTATTATAGTTTGCTACATGATCATCCATTCTCCTTATCGGGCTTGTAACACTACCAACTGACTTTAATGTTTCACCGTTGCTAAAAATATCTGAAAAATCAAAGTCTGTTGGGTCATATACATATGCATCCATCCTTCTTGGAACAAGACTGGCTACGGCATCAGTTAATTCAAACTTTGTATCGTGATAACTAAAAGCCATGTCAGCATCAAAGTCGCCTTGGTGTTTAGTTGCTAAATCAAGGACATTTATACCAACAACATTACCCATTTCAGGTGAATAAAATCCTTCTACTTTATGAACAACAACATCAGCAGCTAAGTTTGGCATCCTTAAACTTAAAGAGTTAATCCACATATTATGTGGTTCAAGTATCGCTGTCAATTTACCTAATGATAATCCTTGACTCTTATTTATTCTCTCAAGAACACTCATCTTTTCCTTTAGTATCTTTATCTCATTCTTAGATAAATCTTCTTTCTTTAAATTAATATTATCCCATTTAGCATTTGCATTTTTACCAACAAGAAGTTCCCTGCCTCCAAGATCAACTATATATTGAAGTTTATCCATATTATCAATTTTTTGCGTGCTGTCAGCATGTGGAAGCTTCTTTCCACCAAACCTAACTTGTTTACCAGCCCTGCTGTATACAGGCATTGCACCATCGAGGAATGGTATCATTGTAGAATACGAACCATACTCTGTTTGAGGTTTTCTTATTTTACCAATTATAGTCCTATGAACAATTCTATTAATGTCATCCTTTACAAGATCGGACCTAGGGTCCATACCAGCAGTGACCATAACTTTTACAAATGCATTAGTTGACCCGTCAATTATATCTCCTTTTTCAGTTAGTGTATTAAGAATAAAATCAGATATACCTAGTCTTTGAGAACCACGATTAACGATACCTCTTAATAATTCATTGCCAGGACCTAGTACCATATCATAATTAGCATAATCTTTCATAAACTGTGTATGTCCGACATCATGTAAATACTCATCTAATGCATATGTAATATTTGTAACAGCATGTCTATCCTCTGACTTAACAAACATAATGTTCTCTATACTTATGTCCTGTACTTTTCCATCAGTTCTTAACTTCTTAGAAGCTTCCTTAGTCTGACCAAGAGACCTACTAAAAAATTCTGGAAGTGGCTCTCCTTTCCAATTCTTATGAGGTGTAACTTGTTCTTTTGAATATTCTTTAGCTGCGCTATTAAATGTTAAAATATCTATGCCAAGACCATCCAATTTAGCTGCAATACGTGGATTAAATGTAAAGTTCTGTTTTAAAAGCACAGTATTTATACCATCATTATAAGCAATAGACTGTTTTACACCACCAGAACCATCACCAGATTCCCTTCCTTCCTGCAATAATGATAGATGCCACATATTTGTTCCAACATAAGTTGCTCCGTCAACAGCAGACTTGTCTTTTAAACTCCTCATTATATCTTCAGCCATATTTTTAGTATATGCTGCGTCAGCCCTCACACTTTCAATTGCCTCCAATTCTTCTAACCTATCTTTAACTATTGCAGATGAATTAAAATGGCCTGCTTCATCTTGAATAGATACAATTTCAAGTTTTCCTTTATCTAAATAATAATCAATAACATTGTCTTGTAATGTTGTTAATAACTCTCCAGCATATTTGCCACTTTCATTCGCTCTTCTTATAGCTCTTAATGCAATATCATTACCAGCTATTTTAGCCCCGACTCCTTCACCAAGACTAAGATACTTAAACAAGGCCGCCATTGTAGGATTTATTTCACTACCAGTTGTTGGATTTTTCATTAGTCTATTAAATGCTGCACTGTTCATCTTATCCCAGTACATGGAACTAACAAACACTTCTAATTGAGATGTATTTAATTCACCTTCTTTTTCTATAACACTAAATAATGATTTAAAGTTATCTATGATTTCTTTACTTATTACTCCCTCTGCCCTACCTTCTTCTAATTTTGATAGCTTATCATTGTACCATCCTCTGAAAACTTCCCTAGAATTACCCACTCCTCTACTATCAATAACTAACTGTGTATTAAAACTTATAGGAATCCTTATTACCTCAGGCCCTATAGGTCTAATTACTTCACTATCAGATTCCATCCTCTCTTTAGTAGAATCCCTTGTTGCTTGAAGTTTAGCATTGTTAAAATACTCTACATCAACATCTCGTATTGCAAATACATTACTTACTTCTCTTGGTATACCGTTATCACCAAGAATTATAGCTTCATTTTCAACTAAAGCAACATATACACCAGCTTCTTCAAACTCTCTCATAATTTCTGATACACCAATACTAGATGTAGTCATCCTAGACTCAGTTAATAAATAGGTAGGTTTGCCTTCTATCGTTTCAGCATATACTAACTTTACAGACCTAGCTGAGTGTGAACCAGCAGATGCAAACAATAGTTCCTTTACAACTGAATGCTTAAAAGACTCAAATTCTTTTGCAGCTTTATCTGGAGAATCTCTATGCATTATATTATATGCGACTTCAGCTTCCGAAAGAATATTATCAATCCAGAATCTTACTAGACCCACATCTCCTACTTCCTTTTCTTTTATTAACGAAAGTTTTAACTCTTCTTTAGTTCGTGAAAATTCTTCAGCTTTAAAATAACTATTGTGGTCAGATAGTCTATTTATTTCTTTGCCAGACTTTGCAAATATATCAACGTTCTTATCTTTTAAAGAGCTGTCACCAAAATAATCTCTCCACTTCTTTACACCACTTCTCCACTCAGCATCAGACATTACACTATTCCAAGCGTCAACATGCTTGTTCAATTCTTTCGCAAATGTTGCAAGGTCTAAATCAATGTTCCTTTTAATCTTCTGTTCAAGAGTCAGGCCACTATTAAAATATTTAGTTACCATCTGGCTAAGAGTGTCAGAACCACTTACTTCAATACCTCCCTCTTTTAACTGTTTTGTTAAGTCAGCTACTAACGCATCTAGCCTTCTTCTGCCTTGTATCTTGTCACTAGCGTAGTTTTGGTATCCAAATATAATTTTTGAGATAACTTCATTTATATGGTTTATTGGTATATACTCTGGTGTTAAGGCTCTTTGCAATGCTAACAACTGATCTCCATGAGCAGACATCATGCCATCTTCACCAACATTTTTAAGACTTAATCTTTGTACTAACTGGTCTATCATATGCACCATTTCAGGAGACATATTATATTCTGATTCTTTCTTCAATTCTCTCAATGTATCGCTTAACTCACTAACCTCATCAACAGTTAGCTTTTTAGGTACAGGATTTTCTGGATCAGTAACATCAAAAAGGTCTGTTATTATGGTGTCAACAGATTCTATAACTTCAATCCTATCATTATTATCCTTCTTAATTTTTCTCCACTCACCAGGAACATCTTTATCAAACTTTGAAGTAATGGTGTGTGTCTCATAAATAAAGTCATGTAGGTCGGCAGACGCAGTGTCATGTGATGGCATCTCCTTTTCAATGCTCATAAAAGCGCCATTAATAGCTTGCATTTCACTCATAATGGCGTCATACTTTCTCATTTCCTCTGTTAGTTCTGCTGTGTCCATATCTTTAGACAATATTTGTTTAACATACCTTCTATCCATAACAATTAAAATTCTTTTGCCGTTCTTTGGTTCTAATCTAAATACATTGTGACCTAAACCATTCTTAGCAATAGCTATGTGCTTAGCCCCAATATTCATAGAACTGAGAAGTCTTCTATAATAGAAATGTTCAAAGGTTCTAGCCGTAACTACATCAATCTTAAACCCATGCCTTTTAAGATTATTTATAACACCCTTTACTTCACCATAATCTAATTCTCCTAGCGCTTCTACCTCACCACGGCTACTTATATTTAACATTTCTGACAAAGCTCTAGCGGCATTATCAATTACTAAGAAATCACCTTCTACTATTATCCTATTCCAAGTTTTAGGGTCCATGCCCTCAGGCATCTTCATTCCATTATATTTTTTTCCTTCAGGAATCAATGCTACCACATCATTATAAAGAGCCCTGTCTGAATCAGTTAACTTATCAATCCTGCCTTCAGCAAAGTTGTATAATGCATTTAATGATCGTTCACTCTTATAATTTTTAAGAGCATTAAGAAATTCGTTTTCGTGTGGCTCTATATCGAATCTTGTAGCAGGATCATAATTATCTTTTTTAATCTTTTGTACCAGTTTATTAAGACGGTCTTGTACTTTAGGCCCCATTTTTTTTGCATCTATATCAGTAGCCATCTTTGTTTCTTTTGCTGTTAATGGTATTTCATGTAAAAAGCCCATGGCTTCAAATTGGTTAATTATCTTATGCAGCTCTCTTATTGGATCAAAATTAGCATCCCCATTTGTGCCTGATAATCCTTTTATCTTTGAAACACCTATTGATTTTGTTATATCAAATGGATCTGCTGTTTCTTTATAATCAGTCTTAACATTTAGGTCGCCTAAACCACCAAGAATAGTTTTTATATAATTTTGGAATGTAGCATCAGTTAAATCTTTACTTAAAGACTCCAGAAATTCAGCCACGTTCTGTTCATTTAAAAACTCACCATCCTTTATCTCTATCGATCTTAATTTTTTGTCAATTGCCGTTAACTGGTCACCTGTCAACCTATCGAGCCTAACGTCAGGTTCAACTCTGGCATCCTCAAGACCAACTTTTCTCGAGTTTTCTGATAAGTGATATACTTTTTGTAATTGTTGTATTAACGAATGAACATCACTATTTAATCCACCAACACCATCCTTGCCTTCTATGCTTTGTTGTTTGTTGTCAGCAGTATTAATCGCTTCACTAACTTGTCTCATTATAGGATGAGAAAGAAGACCCATATACGCATAGCCTATATTTGCTCTCACTCCATATGATTCCCCAAGATATTTTATCTGCTCAGATTCAAGCCCAAGGGTTCTTAGAAACTCTACTTTTCTATCAAAGTTATTTAGTGTTGGAAACTTCTCTGGTAAAATAGGCTTGTATTTTCTTGTGAACAAAGCCCCAACTAATAAGTGAGCACCTAACACTTCAGGGTCAACATTCCTTAACATGTTTGAGTCAAGAAGCGTAGACGAATTAAAATAAGCGGCTCCTATTGTCATCCTTGGAATTGACTTGACTAAATCCATTCCGAATTGTTTATACATCTCACGATAAACTTTCTCAGGGTTAAAATTACTGAGTAAAGATTTTAAATGATTAGCTGCCAGTTTTTCTTGACCCTTTTCAAATACGTTAGTAATATTTTTACTTGCTTCAACAGCAAAGGTTGAATGTTTTAATCTATTATTGTTTGATACTATTTTAAATAAAGCATTGACTTCATCAATATCTAAGTTATGATAATCCATTGTCTTAATCTTATTAAGACCAGACTTTACGTCTTTATGAGTCTTAAAGAATTTTATCCTACCACCAAAAGGAAAAGCCTCCACTGCTGGTAAGAAAGCTGAGAACATTAAAGCATGTCCAACATCAGCTACTGGATCAAAATTGTGCCCCTCAACTAATTGTGATTTAAGACCGTCATCAATAAGATTATACAATGAAAAACTAGCAGTTAATTCAGCAGCCCTTCCAACATATCGAGTTATTTTACTTCTATCCGCTACACTAAATTTTGTATTTAAAGACCTCTCTACCCATTTGCTTATATTATTAACATGAACTCCCCTTTGAGACAATCCTTTTAAGGAAGCCTGTGTCATTTCCTCAACTACATCATCTCCAAATTTTTCAGCAAACTCTTTCTTTAAACTACCTCTGATTAAAGAACCCATCTTCACTTGAGCAGCCTCAAGAGTTGTAATGCTTAGTTCATATTGAGGTCTAAGAGCTTTAGCAGCTTTTGTTTTAAAGACCTTACTAACAGTAGGCCCAACCATTCCAGCGTCTTCTAATTTTGCTGCTTCTGCAACTGCTTTAGCCGCTCCAGACGCCCTTTTAGTGGCTTCTTTTGTTCCATACTTCGTAACAGCAGCTACGCCTTTAGATGTTGCCTTGCCTATTACTCCGAGTGGAGCCAAGAATCCAAGAGCTTCACCAAAAACAGCACCTGCTTTAGCTCCACCACCAAGCTCTTCCCACTTATAATAGTCCATGCCAAGAGCTAGAGATGGTATTGAAAATAATGCAGTATCAACAGCGTGCCAAAGAGCAGCACCAACTGCATGTACAGCCCCCGATTTCTTTTCTGGAGGCGTAAGCCATGCAGGTTGCTCTCCCCTACCTAGTGCTTCCCAAAGAGATTCAGTAGTTTGTTGAGCTGAAGTTTGTCTGGTTTGTGCGAATGCCGTTGTAGGCGAAAGTGACTCGGCAGACCTTCTATCGAGTTCATCTAAAAAGTCCTGAGTTAAAGCATCTATTGCCATATTTATCTATTCCTACCAACTTGCGCATCAAACGCTGCTTGCTCCCTTTTCCGCCATTCTTCGATACGCTGCCATGATTTATCTCGTTTCGCTTGAGCCACATCTTCTGCTTCTCTAAGAGTCTCATCTGAAGGCCATATACCAGTCCTATTCCAATACCAAAACTTTTGGAGTGGGTCTATTCCAAAATGTATAACTGGGGGTGCCATCGCTACCTCTCCACTTCTAATTGCTTCGTCTTTCATCTTATGGCTCATTTTCTGACCCTTTGATGTCTCTTCTACTATTAGTTGAGACAACTCAGCTATTTTGTCCTCTCTCTCTCCAATAATTTCTGTTTCATTTTCTATTAAATCTTCCTGTAATGGAGTCAATTCCTGATCTGACTCTTTTAATAACTTGGCTGTTGCAATGTGGACACGTAACTGTTCTAATGATTCCTCCTCAGCTGTAATCTGTTGCTTCTTACTTTTTATATCCGTATTTATTTTTATAATATGACTAGAAAGAGCATTTGTAGTACCTGCTGCAATTGCTTGGTCAGTAGCATCTCCACTAGGAAGAGTAACTACATCAGCCATACTAATGTCTCTATCTATTTCAACATCCAAAGACTTACCAAGTTCAAATTCCTCCGCCATAATTAATTCCGCATTCAGCAACGTTTTATCTACATTCGCTAAATGTTGATATGTGTCCTGAGCTTTTTCCCCAACAAACATATTTGTACCTTTTGGATTAGCAAAAGCTTTAACAAAAGAATCTGGAACACCAGCTTCCATTTTTGCATTTAAATCACTAGCAATCTCAAGAATAAACTGTGGCTCCTTTAAGTAATAGCTCTGAACAGCCCCAACTATTCTATAAGCATCGACTTCATTAAATCCATAGTAATCAGTATCTTGCAAGTCGTCTAACATTTCTTCACGCCAACCCTCATCTTCAGGATTATACCATCTGTTAAGCCCTGACAAATCTATAAAGGTATTTGCATGCACAGTCATCATCTGTTGATTAGTATTTTTTAGCCTATCTATTGATTCTCCTGCTAATTGTACGTCCTGTAATTTCTTAGCTTGCTTTATCTGCATCCACTGTAAAGCTGCTTTTTGCCCAGCTTCTTTCTGGCTCCCAGCTAGTTTCATATACTCGAGTGCTTTCGCAACATCAAACTCCCTTTTACGCTCACCACTTTCTAATATTGCGTTTATTGATCTTAATAGTTCTGCTTCTTGAACTGCCATAGTTTATCCTTAACCAAATATATTTTTTCCTAAGTACCACGATTTCTGTTTTTCTTTTGCAAGATCAATTACTTGCTGAAACTTCTTCCGCTCACTACCAATTCTTGCCATCTCACCTTCAAACCATCCTTCAAGTTTTCCCATCTTTTCCCCAAGAGAAGCCATTAAACTCTTCTGACCTCTCCCAAAAGCACCTTGTATCCTACCCCAAGCTGTTGACCTTTTTTGTTCTATTGTGCCAGATGTGGCAAGACCACTTTGTTGTATTGCAGTTGCAGTCTGCTGGTCTAAGTCTTCCTTTCTAATGCCTGTCTCAGCCGATAGCTTCTCTGTATCCATAGAGTGCTGCTGAAAAATAGCGCCTTCTTGTGATTCTTTTGATTCTCTAAGTTCTCCTTCAGACAAATCAAGGGCCTCAATTCCACTCTGAGCTGTTTCCTTTTCGTACTGTGAATGCTGAGAGGCCGATTGACCACCTTTCCACGCCGAATACGCACCCAGAGCAAGAGTAGCAGCTGCAATGAATGGGAACTTTTCTTCCTTGCCAGTATAAGGATTAATAGTACCAGAACCCATTGCATCTACAAGTTTTTCACCCTCAGCTCCACGCATATTCATTAATTGCTTCTCTTTAGGGTTCACATGCCACTCGGAGCCAGGCCTTACACTTTTTGTCTTATACATCTCAGTATCGCCAAAACGACCTAACGAACCTTCTGACAAATGATTATCTGCAATTGTTTTATTCATTCCATAGTCCTTCTTCTGTCCATCCCAAATCCGCTGCTATTTTGTCTAATTCGGTCTGGAACCTAGATAAATCTTGACCTAATACTGGTGCTTGT
>CALBXV010000371.1 GCA_937890045.1 uncultured archaeon | reverse complement strand
TGCCAGGATTAGGGTCTATCTCAGTTAGTATAGGGTAATTTGTCATAGGCCAGTCCCCGATCTTCCCATCAACTGGTAGATTATTGACGTTTATTAGACGATTATCATCCAAGATCGTTTCTGTGTAGGTTCCTATTTGTGGATTGAATATTCCTTGTGGCAGCCACAGTTTTTTCAAAAAATTCCATGTTCTACCATCAAAATCAATCCAAGTAATCCTACTTTCTATAGAATGTGCAAAACCAGGTATATCCGGATTCTTATTTATACAAGAATATAGGTAGCCCTTTGCTGGAGTCGAGGTTGTTAAGTAATCATCTCCTAGACGTAATTTAGTACAGTCTGGACCCTCTTCACCGTCGCAAAGTTTTGAAGTGATTGTGAATGTTGGCACATCTTCAGATAAATTCTCATTATCAATATTTTCAAATTCATATATTTCTTCGTTAATATACTGTAACGTATCTTTTGGAACTATTGTCCCTATTGCAATCCCTCCTCCTACTATAACAGCTAGTAAAATTGTTGCTGCTACAATTACTATTCCAACAGCAATATATTTTTTCATGGACATGACTCCATTTTTATTGGAACAGAATTAACAGTTAATTTCAAAGACAATTATTTTTAATGAATTATATCTAATAAACTCGTGCTCAGAAAACACTGAAATTCACGTAAAACAAGGCAAACACAGGCTAAATCAGGCTTATTTACTAGTCTGATCCATGAAATACACGTGTTTTTAGCAATATTTTCGTTGTTTTTCAAATTTTTTCATTGTTTTTCAAAATTTTTTGCTGTTTTTTGTTGACAGAAATTATTATATAAAATATTTTTTAAACTAATAATATATATTAAATGTGATTTGTGAAATTTAAGTTGAAAGATTCCGAAAAAAAATTATCTAATGCAGCTTCTCTATTATTAAAAGGAGCCGCTATTTTACAGGACCCATGCTTGAATTGTAATGGGGTTCAAATAAAATATAAAAATCAGAATATTTGCGTTCAATGTGACCAAGTCACCACTCCAAGTGGTAAACAAGTATCTAAAAAACCCACTTCTAAAAAAGAAGTTAAAAAAAGCACTAAAAAATCTTCTACTGATTCTTCAACCTACAAAACCATTCTTAATAATAAAATAAATGAAATATTACAATTAATTGATAACGAATCTGATATAGACAAACAATTGAAATTACTATCTTTAATTCAACAATATGTAGAGTTAATAGAAAAGTTTGATAAAATAAATTAGCTCATTATCACTATTACTATATCATTTAAATTAGTTCCAGTGGGACCAGTAATAATTAGATCATCAAGTCTCTGCAAAAAATTATAGCTATCATTTCTTTTCAAATAATCCTCAACCTCCATTCTCTTATCTAAACCACGTTGAATGGTTCTCCCATCACATATTCCACCTGCAGCATCTGTTACACCATCTACTCCATCAGTAGCAATAGAAGCTACCACTATTCCATCATGATCTTTTATCTTCTTACTTGCTCCTAGACATAATTCTAAATTCCGTCCTCCTTTACCATTATTTTTTACTGTTACACTAGTTTCTCCACCAAATACATATGCTAAACCTGATTTTTTATCATTCATATGTGATTTTGCCTCTAAAACTATTGAACCAATTAAAGACCCTACAACACTAGCTTCACCCTCAATAAACGATGTTAACAATTTTGTCTCCATATACTGCTGTAATTTATTAACAACAGCATTACAAACATCTCTATTAGTGAATATAATTAAATTATCAACTTTTTTAAAACATTTATCAACAAATTTCGGAGTCTCCTCAATTTTACCCCCAACTCCTTTAGTTAATCTGTTTTTAATATTATCTGAAATTTTATTCCATACATTAAATTTTTTCAAGATATTTATTGAATCTTGAAATGTTGAAGAATCTGGAGCCGTTGGTCCAGATGCAATTACATCTATTTGATCACCTACAACATCTGATATAATTATACTAACAATTCTTGCTGGATATGCCCATTTTGCTAATAAACCACCTTTAATATCTGAAATATGTTTTCTTACAACATTTAAATCATGTATAGTTGCTCCACTTTTCATTAATAAATTTGAAGTTTCTATCTTATCTTCAATTGTAACTTCTTTTGCAGGTAGTGAAAGTAAAGATGAACCACCACCAGATAAAATATTTAAAATTAAATCACCATCATTTGAAAATTTTAACAATTTCATGATTTCTTTAGTTCCATTTATACTATTTTGACTTGGAAAAGGGTGTGTACCATACATTATTTTAATTTTATTTAAAGCGGGCTTTTCTAAATAATCTGGTATTATAATTACTCCATCTGTTATTTTATCTCCTAAAATTTTTTCAATATTTTGAGCCATATTTGCTACTGCCTTTCCAGCCCCAATCACTTTAATTCGTTTAAATTGACTTAAATCATATGACTTATTGTTAATTATTAAATTATTTTCTATTAATTTAATCTTAGATCTTATTATATTATCTGGATTCGAAATTTCAAAAACAGTTTGTAATGTTTCAAGTAAAATTTTTCGATTTTTACTATTCTTTTTTGTTATACCATTATTAATGAGTAAATTTTCTTTATTTATTTTGATCAATCTTAGATCCAACTATCTTAATATAAGGATGTTTTAACTTACTATTTCGTGACACATTTAGTAATAATGGTGTAATGGATTCAATTAAATTAGCAGTTTGTAATGAACCACAATAAAGTGGACGTAATTCATTTATATCTGTAACAAGTTTTGACACAATTTCAACTCCTTTTTCATCGTCTCCAGCTATTAATACATCTCCATTTAATGTTTTATTTAAATTCGCTAGTTCCTTAGCGGGAAGATTATGAAACGCCGTTATTAATTTATGGTCTGGTAATTCTGTTGATATAGCTTCTGCAGCTGAAGAAACATCATGTTTTTGCATCATATCTACTTTATAACTAAATGTTCCAGATTCCACTTTCATTGGAACAACTGGTGAAATAATCAATACGTCTTTTGGTATATGTTTTTTTAAATTTTTTACCATTTCAACTGTATATTCTGGAGGAGTTGAAAGTAATATTATATCCGAATTTTTTACCGCTTCTTCATTAGTAGCAGCTATTAGTCTCCCTTTATTATTTTTACCAAATTTTTTTAAAATTTCATTATAATTTACTACTGTTTCCTCAGCTTTTTGTTTTAATCTTGAACCAACTATAATATCATGATATTGAATCCAACGTAGTGCTAACCCTTGACCTAATCCTCCAGTCCCACCTAATATACTAATTTTCATAAGTATATACTGATAATAATTTAATATTTATTATATTTACTTTTATAATTTGATTATGACATACTTTTATCTATATAAATAACCATATTTTCTTCATATTCAGCAATCTTTGAATCAAATTTTAATGTAATATCTATATCATCTAATCCATTAATTAATTTATTTTTAGTATGATCATCAATTTCAAATTTAATGTTTAGATTAGAGTTAGTTATAATTTGATTAGTTAAATTTACTGTAATTTCATATTGATTATTATTTATTTCACTGAATAAATATTCAATTTCATCTTTACTTAAAATAATTGGTAACACGAAATTCTTTAAACAATTACTATAAAATATATCTGAAAATGAACTTGATATTATAACTTTAAATCCATAATCTTTTAACGCCCATACAGCATGTTCTCTAGAACTCCCACAACCAAAATTTTCTCTAGTCAATAAAATTTTCGAGTTTTTATATATGGGATTATTTAATACAAATTTTTTCTCCGGTTCACCTAAAGCATTAAATCTCCAACCATGAAATAGGTTTTTTCCAAATCCTTTTTTATCAATTGCTTTTAAAAAATTTTGTGGAATTATTTGATCTGTATCTACATCTTTCTTATCTAAAGGTAAAACAAAACCTGTAATTTTATTAATCTTTGACATTTTATGCCCACTCCCTTACATCAATAAAATGACCTTCTATTGCTGCAGCAGCTGCCATTATCGGACTTACTAAATGCGTCCTACCCCCAGCTCCTTGTCTACCCTCAAAATTCCTATTAGAAGTACTTGCACATCTCTCTTGAGGAGCTAATATATCATCATTCATCCCTAAACACATACTACAGCCAGAATTCCTCCATTCAAACCCTGCTTCTTGAAATATCTTCTCCAATCCTAAATTTTCCGCCTCTCTTTTTACGGATTGAGAGCCTGGAACAATCATTGCTCTAACATTTGAATTTATCTTTTTTCCTTTAATTATGTTTGCAACAGCTAGTAAATCACTTAATCTTGAATTTGTACACGATCCAATAAACACTCTATCAATCTCTATGTCTGTAATTAGAGTCCCAGGTTTTAAATCCATATATTCTAATGCGTTAGCAGTTGCTTTCTCAATTTCTATGTCTTTAAAGTCTTTTGGGTTTGGCACTATACCAGTGATATCTGATATCATCGCAGGATTAGTTCCCCAAGTTACTTGTGGCTCAATTTTTGAACAATTTAATATAGTTGTTTTATCAAATTTTGCTTTATTATCAGTTTTTAAATTAGATATATTTTCTAGTAATTTTTCAAATTCTTTAGCTTTAGGAGTATATTTTTTATTAGATATATATTTTATTGTTTCATCATCTGGAGCAATTAGTCCAGCTCGTGCTCCAGCTTCAATAGACATATTACATATTGACATTCGTTCTTCTAATGAAAATTGTTTTATGACGCTTCCATTATATTCGATTACTGACCCTACACCTCCTTTTATACCAATTTGTTTGATTATAGATAATACAACATCTTTCGCAGTAACACCATAGCTAATTTCCCCATTTAATATAATTTGATAATTTTTCGGTTTTTTAAACCAAATACATTGAGTTGCTAACACATGCTCTACATCACTTGTACCAATTCCAAACGCAAACGCGCCTAATGCTCCATGAGTTGAAGTGTGACTATCACCACATACTATTATATCTCCTGGTAATGTCAATCCTAATTCTGGACCAATAACATGTACAATACCCTGATATTTACTATTCATATCAAATAACGTAATATTATTTTCTTTACAATTTTTTTCTAATGTATTAATTTGGATTTTAGATGTTAAATTCTTAATTGGTTGAATTCTATTATCTGTTGATACATTATGATCCATAGTGGCAAAAGTTAAATCCGGTCTTCTCACTCTTCTCCCAGCACTTTTTAATCCCGCAAATGCCTGTGGTGATGTAACTTCATGTATAAAATGTTTATTAACATATAGTAATGCTGATTTATCTTCCCCCTCATGAATTACATGTGAATTCCATATTTTATCAAATAATGTTTGGTTAGACAATGATTATACAGTTTAATTTATATTTATGTAATTAATATTACTTACTTTTCCCTAAAAAACTATTAAATTCTTTAATATTATTCATCTCAGTATTATTCATAATTGTAGTTATATACACAATTGTTTTATACTCCTAAATAATAGAATTTCTTATATTTAAAAAATTTAGAAAAAAAATATTTAGATTTATTAGATAAAATTATTAGATAAAATATGGTGATTTAAAATTTGCAAGAAGTATTAAAGTATCAAGTTAGAATTAGTTTTAAAATTGATGGTGTAGTTGAAAGACCCGATATTGTGGGTGCTATTTTTGGACAAACTGAAGGTTTATTTGGTCCAGAATTAAATTTAAATGAATTACAAAAAACTTTTAAAATTGGAAGAATAGAAATTACAACGAAATCTGAAAAAGGTAAAACTACTGGAACAGTTAATATTCCAATGTCAACCGACATATCTACTGCTGCATTAATTGCTGCATCTCTTGAAACTATTGATAAAGTAGGACCTTGCATCTCAACTTTTAAACTTGAAGCTATTGATGACGTCCGAAATATTAAAAAACAACAAATAGCTGATCGAGCTAAAGAAATTGTTAAAAATTGGGCTACAACATCAGTTAGTGAAAGTGAAGAAATTCATAAAGATATTCAATCCTCACAAATACCTGAAAAAATTACTGCGTTCGGGAAAGAGAAACTTCCTGCCGGTCCCACTGTAAAAGAATCAGATTCTATATTTGTAGTTGAAGGAAGAGCTGATGTATTGGTTTTTCTTAAAGCTGGAATAGAAAATGTAGTTGCTGTTGAAGGCACTAAAGTTCCTTTATCTATTATTAAATTATCAAAAACTAAAAAATTGATTGCAGTTCTTGATGGAGATCGTGGAGGAGATATAATTAAAAAAGAATTAATACAAGTTACTAATATAAAGACAGTATTACGTGCACCTAGAGGAAAAGAAGTTGAAGATTTAACTCCAATTGAGGTTAAAAACTTATTAGAACATAAACGGGTCCCACCCAAACCCAAGTTTAAACAAGAGTTTAAACAAAGGGAACCCAGCTTTCAAGAAAATGACGAAGATTTTGATGAACCTACTCCCATATCTCCAAAATCACTTAAAGACTGTCCTGCAAAACTTTTAACTAGCACTAAAAAGATTTATGATAAAATTAATGGAAATCTTGAAGCAAGTTTGTTAGATAAAAATTTTAAATCAATAACACAAACTCAAATAAATGCATTAATTGAATTAATACAAACGAAAAAGAATTGTATATGTGTTATTTTAGATGGTATAATTACTCAAAGATTAGTTGATACATGTAAAACTGCTGGAATTAAATATGTAATTGGACATCGACTTACTAAATTAAATAATGTTGATGAAATTGATCTATATACATTTCAAGATTTAGGAATTTAATAGAAAAATAAGTAATGAAAATTTATACGTTTAAACCCAAAATTGGTTTACTTGACCTCTGCCCTGAATCTTTTGATGATTTATGGATTTTAAGAAGATTAATTAAACCTAATGATTTAATCACTGCTCAAACTACTAGAGTTATAAAACAAGTGGGAGAACATATAAGACCCAATAAAGGAGAACGAATTAAAGTAAACATATGTGTTAAAGTACAACAGGTCAATCTTGATAATGTATTAGATAGACTTAAAGTCATTGGACCTATAATTGAAACCTCTGATGAAAATATATCTAAAGGCGCCTTTCATTCATTAAGTATTACTATAGACAAACGCATATCAATAAAAAAAAACCAAATTAATGATTTAGAATATAAATTATTAAAAAAGAATAAAAATCAAAATAATGGGTTTGCAATTATTGCAATTGATAGAAGAGAAGCCGCTTTAGGTATTTTATTAGACACTCATCTACATATTTATCCTAAAATCGATTCAAATGAATCTGGTAAACATTATTCTATAAAAAAATCCTCCAATCAAACATATTTTGAAGAAATAGCTGAACAAATCAAAAATTTTGTAAATAAAAAATATCCTTTATTTATTTGTGGACCAGGAAATACTAAAGATCTATTACATAATTATTTATTAAATAAACATAATAATTTTGTTGATTTAATAACTACAATTCAAAATATTGATCTTTCTGGTCATGATGGAGTTTATATAACATTAAAATCGCCAGATTTTATCCAAAAAATTAAGAATTCTACTTTTTTTCATGCTTATACCATACTTAACCAAATTATGAAAAGTATTGTGGATCAAGTTAAAGACACTGCTCTTTCTTTTGATGAAGTGAATGCAGCTACTAATTTAGGAGCAGTAAAAGCAGTTTTACTTTCTAATAAAATATTTGAAAAAAATATAAATGAAGATTTATTAATTACAGTTCTTAATAAAATAGAGTTAATTGGAGGATCTATTCTTATTGTAGATTCAACTACAGATATTGGATTACAAGTTTCATCACTTGGTGGTATTATTGCATTACTTAGATATCAAATATATAATTAAATCTAAATAAGTATAAAATTATTTTAATGAGTTAAATATTGCTTTTTCAACAACGTTTGAACAATCTATAAAAAATTTAATTAATTCACTACTTCTAAACTTTTTTGACTTCTTTTTTGTCTCAGTTGAACATGAATAAAACACATCCCCATCATAAAATGTATTAAACGGTCTAATTATTTTTGCCATTGATGAATTTACTTGATAAGCCATTTGTTTTAATTCATCATTATCTAATTGTAAATTAGTTATTAAAACTGTAATTGTAGTTTTTGTTCCTAATTTGAGTTTAGAAAAATCGACAGTATCACTATTTATCTTTTTATTGTTTTTATAAATGTCACCAATAGCATTATTAACAACTAATGCTAATATTTTTATTCCGTTTTTATAATTTTTTATCTCCCATCCTTGACCTTTTGCAGCAGATAATCCAGCGTCTGATTGACCATTATATAACTTTGTATCTAAATTATTAAATGCAAAACTTCCCAAATTTTTATCTGGATAAATTTTATTTCTAATTAAATTATGACTATAAATAATAGAACCATTTACACTTTTCCAAAATTTATATTTACTATTTCTTAAACTTTCAGTAATTATACCTGTAGTTGATTCTAAACCTAATATTGATCCTCCTGATATATTAATTCCATCAATATGCTGTTTATGATTAGTTGAAAGAGCGTTTAGATAAGCAGGTCAACCACCTCTAACATCCATATAACATTTTGCTCCTTTTTTACCAAAATCAATATAGGTTAATCCAACAGGACCTTCTTTATATTCTACTTGTGCTACTTTTATGTTATCAATATTTACATATATTGATGATTTTGAACGAGATAATTTTGGTTTAAGATTCAATAAATTATTTGTCAAAACTTTATTAATTTTATACTTGCATAAATTATTTTAATATTTCTACAGATTAATGGTGTAAACATTATGACTAGAGATTTATGTAATTTGAGATTAATTTTATTAATATCTTATGTAATTTTGTAAATATTGAACAAAAAATGTAGTTTTTGCGATAAATTCGCTGTATATTTCCGTAAGTATTCTGGAGAAAAACTTTGTAAGAAATGTTTTTGCTCTTCAATCGTGGAAAAAACTAGAAAAACTATCTCTAAATATAATATGTTTAAGTATGGAGATAAAATAGCTATTGCTATATCTGGTGGTAAAGACAGCCTCTCATTATTACGTGTATTAAAGGAAATTTACACTTCACATTCTGCTGAGTTACATGCAATTCTGATTGATGAAGGAATACAAGATTATAGAGATGAGGCTATTGATATTACCAAAGATGTTGTAAAAAAATATAATATTCCACTATCTATAGTTTCTTATAAAGAATTATATAATACAACTCTTGACAATGCTTTAGATTGGAAAAATCAACGTC
The DNA here is from genome assembly GCA_937890045.1 of uncultured archaeon. The sequence continues at coordinate 1,803 of CALBXV010000371.1, read as the reverse complement.
ATATTTCTTCCTGTGCAATCTGTGGACCTTTTAGAAGACGTGCAATTGACGTTGCTGCCAAAAAAATTGGAGCTACAGTTATAGCAACTGGACATAATTTAGATGATTATTTACAAACTTATTTTATTAATATTTGTAATGGTGATTTAGATAAAATAACTTGGCTCAACCCTAAAAACACGTATAATGAAAATATCAGAAGAGTTAAACCCTTTCTTGAAATAAGTGAACATGAAATTACACTTTACGCATATTTCTCAAAATTTCCATTTCAAACTAACACATGCCCATATATGAATGAAGGTATAAGAACACAAATTCGTGAATTTCTTAAAAATCTTGAACAACAACATCCAGGTATTCAATATAGTATTTTAAAAAGTGCAATTTCGATGTCTCAAAACACTCCATCAACTAGTAAAACTCGTTTATCTTGCAAGAAATGTGGTAACATCTCATCTTCAGAAATTTGTTCAGTTTGTAATACATTAAACTTGATTAAAATTAACAAGTAATATATCTTAGTATTGATATTAATTAAATGACAGTAGGTAGGACTGGAGGGCTAGTCGTCCACCAACCTGAAATCGACTATATGCAGGAGTCAGTAACTATTGGTTTAAACATAGTTGATAGTAATGCTACTATTTGCTAGTGGTAGATACTACGCCGTAACGGGTGATTGCGAGAAGCGTACTATTTTCGAAAGAAAATATCTAACTTCTTGTTGTTAAAACCAGTCAGATCCGGGAGGGAGCAGCTGTAAAATGAAGTAGTTACGCTGTTACGTCTACGTAGTGGACATTTAGCAGTTAGTTGCACCTATTTTCTATGCGAACCCCAATAGAGCTACTGTCATATAATTATTATCCCCCGGCTCTGATCAATTTAACTCATCGTTAGATTAACTCTATCTTATTAAATTTCTTTTCCGGGGAATTGATTTCTATATGTAGCATATATGGGTAAACCACATCATCATGTATTTAATTTAATTAAAAGTCAGATATGGCCGTCGTTATGCACTTATTATAGAAATCATTGTATTATTATGTAAACTAACTTTTAATCATTTCATTAATCTAAACTTTTATATTATTATAATTGTATTTTTTTTTGTGATTAATTTCTTTAAATTTGGAAAAAAGAAAGAAGAAGTTCACACTTATAATATTAATGTTAATGATTTACAGTCCTGGATTAATAGTCAAGAACTCTCTAAATTTGAAGATCTAATGTTAGATGTTAAATTAACTATTGATAATATTAAATCTGATGTAACTAACATAAACGATAATGCAAAAAAATTATTGGATTTAGATATTAGCGAATTAGATTTACCAAAAAATATTCTTACTAATATTTTAAATTCTAAAATCCGTTTTTCCAAAAGACTAGTTAAAATTACTGATATCTCAATTCCTCAAACTGATAAATTTTTAGACACTATAAATATTAAAAAAATTGTTGTTACTATTTTAAGTCATATTGATGAAGCTGCAGTTACACATGGTAAATTACTATTTCGTTTTATTCCTGATGAATCAAAATTATTATTTGGATCACTTAAAAAATTACGTTTAGATCTGGATATTTTAGAGAAATTAATCCAACCTAATATATTAATTTCTGATTCATTTCAAATTGTTAAAAACTATATTACTGCTTTGGGTCACAATATTAATAATCTAAAAAATGAACAATCAAACTTAAGTGATAAAGATCAAAATTTAAAATTAGTGAACCAAAACCTAGCTAGTGCCACCAAATCTTTTGAAGAAATATCGGTAGATAAAACATTTT
>CALBXV010000370.1 GCA_937890045.1 uncultured archaeon | reverse complement strand
TTTTCCCAACCTAATTACCTGTTAAATTAGGTTATACTTAAGCATAATATTATATGTTCTAAATTCATAATGTTTTTTTGTGTATGCAAGATTTAATTTGTAGTCTCATCATTATATCTGCTTGAGCATGTTGCCGAAAGAAGAAAAATTTGATCATCATACTTTCATTTCTCCTTTCACTTGGAGATATGGAAGTAAAGAGATGCGTAAAATCTTCTCAGAGATACATACAAGGACATATTGGCGTAAGATTTGGTCATCACTAGCAGAGGCTCAGTCTAGTTATGGGTTAGTATCTAAAGAAGAGGTTAAAGATTTAAAGTCTAAAATGACTGAAGATCATATAGATTTAAAGAGATCTCATGAGATAGAAGAAAGAATTAGACATGACCTTATGTCTGAAATAAAAACCTATGCAGAACAAGCACTAATTGGTGGTGGAAAGATACACCTTGGGGCTACATCTGCAGATATCGAAGATAATGTTGATACTATAAAACTCCTTCAAGCTTTAGATATAATACTAACACGCCTAGTAAATTCACTTAATTCCTTATCAAATAATATCATAAAATATTCAGATCTACCATGTATCGCTTGGACACATTTGCAACCTGCGGAACCTACAACATTAGGTTATAGATTTTCTAATTATGCTCAAGATATTCTTTTAGACATTACTAGTATAGAGAACTTAAAGCAAGACTTTCTGAAAAGTAAAGGTTTGAAGGGTGCTGTAGGAACTTCAGCTGGATATAAGCAGCTTCTTAAGGAAAAAGCTAATCCAAAGAAACTTGAAGAGAAAGTTATGCAGCAGCTTGGTTTAGATGTATTTCCGGTAACTACTCAGACTTATCCAAGAAAAGTTGATCATTTAATTTTATCTATATTATCTAGTATATCCCAGAGTACACATAAGTTTGGATTAGATATTAGGATACTTCAATCACCAGTCTTTGGAGAGTTATCTGAACCTTTAGGAAAATCTCAGGTTGGTTCATCTACTATGGCATTTAAACGAAATCCAATAACCTCAGAGAGAATGTGTTCATTAGCAAGATATGTATCTACATTACCTAATATCACTTTTATGAATGCTTCATTCAATATACTTGAGAGAACATTAGATGATTCAGCCAATAGAAGAATTCTAATTCCTGAAGCATTTCTTGCTATTGATGAGTGTTTAACACTCTATAATAAAATTATAAGTAATATAACGGTAAATAAATTTAGAATAAAGAAAAATCTAGAAACATTTGGAGTTTTTTCAGGAACAGAAGCAGTTCTTATGGAGATGGTGAAAAGAGGAGAAGATAGGCAAAATATTCATGAAAAAATAAGAGTTCTAGCATTTCAAGCATGGAATGATATATCAAACGGTAAAAATAATCCTCTTAAAAATTTAATTATTAATGATCCTCAGATAAAAGAGAAAATACCATTAACTATGCTTAAAGATCTACTTGATCCATCTATGTATATTGGAGATGCTGTAAGTCGTACAGAATTATTTGTTAGTAAATCGATTAAGCCTGTATTAACAAACTATAAGGAACGAATTGGAAAAAAAAGTAAAGCATATTATTAATGAACTTAACCTTAACTACAACTCATAATGCTAAGACTATCCCAATAACGACACTTACGACAATAACAAGGATACGATGTTTCTTACACTATCTGACGAACCTAACTTCCTTGCTTCTACTCATAGTCTATCACCCGAATAAGTTATACTAAAGCTTCTTCTAAGACGTTAGTAACATATTTGGGTATATTAGATGGAATTTCAGGTATTTTCTTTTTTAGTTTAGTCTCAGCTTGAACTGATGCATCTGCTATTATTTTTTCGGCATCTTCATTTGCTATTTTGAAATCAAGAGTTGTTTGTCCGCTTTGTCCAGCATCAACTAGTATATCACTTAACATTCCAGATATTTCTGTGAATTTATCTTGTGCTGTTGGTACTACTCCAATTACCCCTTTCTGTACACTCTTTACAGCTGATACAGCAGGTGCTAATGTTGCCACTATATCTCCAAGTTCAGTTACCGTTTCAATTCTCATTGTTATTGCTTCAAGAGCACATTTTGCTTGGGTAACAACTTTCATCATTTTCCTTATTTCAACAAGTTCATTTGCAAGAATTATTGCATGTTTATCATCATGTTTCTGAATCCTTACTGTTATACGTTCAACTAATTTTTTATCCTTATCACTTAATTTATTAAGTAATCCATCGAGTTTGAAAAGTTGATTCTGTATCGATTTTACAGCTTTTTCCATAGTAGGTTTAAGTTGAGTTTTTGGATTAACTGTACTTCGTAATCGTTTACTAAAACCTGATTTATTTGGTTGTTTTTTTCCACTCCAATTACTAGAGAACTTGGACATTATGTTTTTATTGATATTAATATGAGTAAAATATCTAAGTTTACAAGCTTCGACAAGTCAGTAAAATATTATCATGTCATTTGTTATAATTTAGATCTTAAAATTATAATATTATTTTATTTCTTATCCTCTAAATATTGAGTTAACTCTAATTGTTCTTCTTTTATAGGAAATAATGATTTTAATTCTTCTGAAATTAATTTTACTCTATTGTACAAATAATTACCTACATCATATGTTTCTGAAAGTTTAAGAGCTACTTTCAAATATTTTTCTACAGAAGCACGAGTTACTGTAGCTTGTAACTCTCCTCCGCATTTGGTACAAGCAGCTTTTAATGGAAATCTACGATGTGATTTTCCACATGATTTACATCTAAAACTTTGAGAAGTATATGCTTTCATATTTCCTATTATATCAGGTAAAAGATGTGTGTTCAAAACTGATGATACAACTTCATCGGGGTTTACTGCATTTATTTTCTTTGCTATTTCTATTTGCATATCTAATTTTTCATTAAGTGTTTTAATGGTGGAGTATAGACTCCAGTCATTATCTATTGATAGTATATCCGTGTCATGTGTAAAAAAGAAGTTATAAAATTGATCCTCATTATCTAATCTATTGTGTACTATTTCCATAATATTTAATATTTCATCTGGTAATTTTTCTTCAAATGTTGCTTTATAGAAATCTAAAGGATATTTATTCATAATATCAATATTATGAGCTTGTCTTTGTACTTCTTTAGGAATAATGATTGGTTGAATAAGTAGAGGTGCATCCATAAGTCCTCCTATTTGAGTGGGAAGATATTCTTTAGAAAAGTTAAGTAATATATCTAATAAAAGAATTATAGCATCTTCATCTCCATCACAATCTCTTCTTTTAGCAGAATGCCAAAATGGATGAGCATAACAAACACGAGACTTTGTAAATCCTATAATTCTTCCAATAATTCCAACACTTGTATGAGGTGCAAGACCAACAACTAATTGTCCTAAAAGATCCTCTCTTTTATCTAAATTATAATATGAATTAGAATTATAGAATTTAACTAATAATTCATCTATAAATTTTGATGTGTTTAATAAATGCTTTATTGCTATTTCAGGAATTATGATGTCCTGAACAAATATTTCAAGTATCTGGTTATCTGACTTAAGTGGTTTACCATATATATCGTGTTTATATCCTTTTTTTCTTAAGTTCTTAATGGAAACATTAATTTGATTGGATCTAAAATGTGTTAAAGGAGCATTGGTAGTATCGAATCTTATTGTTCCATCTCTATAAATAGATAAATCATGTTTATTTCGTAAGAGTCCCTTCTCTAATGGTTCAGCTATTCGTGTACTATTCATAAGTATTTTTACTCCTTTAAAAGGAGATTTTGGTAAATATCCTATTTTTTTTTCTGCATTACTTAATGTCTCCTTTAAAGGAAAATATTTTGATGCATATGGTAATCCACTTATTTTACAAGATCTACAAGTTTTTTCTTTTATTACTCTTTTACATCTTGGACAAGTTTTTAAAATAATTGTCTTTTCTCCACATTTATTACATGTTCTTCCTAAGGAAGAAGAATTACAATTTGGGCATATTATATTAATGATATCAATATTTAAGGAATTATCTTTGCTAGCTTTTATAATATCTCGTCTTATTCCACCACTATTTGCTATCGGAAATAAAACATGCACTGGAGGTTTCATCTTTCTAATACTGGCTTTTTCAGGCCTACCCATACGAATACCTACATAATTGGATTTTTTACTTTTGATAGTTAGTCCTGATAATAATGATAATAATTCTTCTACATTTTCCCATTTAATATTAATATTTTTTTTAGATTCTAAACCAAGTGTAACAAAGACTGCGTAAGCATCTTCTCCTTCAATTATATAGGAATTATTTTCTACTCTATGAGGAATACCTATATTTTCTAGTATATTCTTGATTTGTTGATTAATGTCTAAAGTTAATAAATGATTATCTTTATTAAATAATTTAGTAATAATTTTTTTACGTAATAATAATACATGTGAAATAGTTACGTTATTCCAATAATATAGATAGTGTGGATGTAATGGAATGTCAAGTTTAATACATATTTTTATTGCATCCTTAATTGAAGGGAAAAAACGTAAGGGTGTTTCTATTAGTTGTTTCAAAGTCCTATTGTCTATATCTATATTTTCTGAACATCGTTGTATATTACCATATTTTTTTATTATTGCTTTAGAAAGATCTTGTGACCACCATTCTTCAACATATCCAGATATAGGTAATTCACTATTATTCTCTAAAAAGTCTCCATAACTGATTAATACATCACCTAGGTGTATTATTTTATCTATTTTTTTTCTTATATTTGATCCAATAGTAGTTGAAGTAACTTTCAATAAAGATCCATCTTTTAGTAAGACAGTAGGTGGTTCAATTGTGTTAACGAATGTGATTATACCTGCTTTTCCAGGTATATTTAATTTAGCTTGTGTTCCTACAACTATTGCATAATTTAAAATGACTGGTATTACAGGATGAATTCCTATTGCTGAAAGACCTGTATTATATGATCTTCCATAACGAAGCCTAAAACCGCCTTTTCTATCTGGCATAGAAAGAACTGGTCTACCTGATATTATATCTTGAAAATGAGAAGTTTTTTGCTTTGTTTCTTCAGTATCTTGCTGTAATCCACCTTCTAAGTCTTTAAGCCAATCCCAACCAGATATAGAAAGATTTTTTACTAGACCAGAGAGTTTTCTAGACCTACCGATTAAACCATCATTTATTACTCTTAATGCTCCTCCTCTTAATCTATCTGTTTTTATCCTCTTTAGACTACGATGAATTATAACTTCTTCTTGATCTGTTTCTACTCCATCTACTTCAATAGGAATGTGTGTTAACATGTAACGAATATCTTTATCAGATGTTTTAAATTGAAAATTACTTACTTCTCTCTCATAAATACGAAGTTCTTCAATAAATCGACCGACTTCATCTTCGTCATAACTATTTACTTTATATTTATCCATCCCTAAAACTTTACGAATGTGATCGGCAAGAACAAGAGTGAATGCAGCTTCAGTTCCACCAGCTGATCTAATAGGTCCAGCAAAACTAACTGATGCATAGTTACTTCCATCATTATTTTTTCTTTCTTCTACAGTAGAAATTCCTTGAATTGGTGCTACTGTAATACCATCGGTTACTACAGCAAGGCCAACTCTTACACTTTTATCTAAACTTTCATTTCTTTCTAAATATCCAAATTTACCTAAGGAAACTTCTTCAGCTAATTTAAGTGCAGCATAATGTGGTGTGTCTTTATTTAATAATTCTCTTAATCTTTCAGCTAATGGAATATTAAACATTCTATCTACTCTATCTGCTAAATCAAATGCAATCTCTGTTTCTACAATTAATGATGGATCAAGGCCTTGTTTTCTTGCTCCTATTGCTATATTATATTCAGAATAAAGATGGTTTATTATTTCTTTATTATAATACTGATAATGATTAGGAAATAAAGTTATATTATTTATTCTATTAATTATACTATTAATATCTTGTATCATAATGATATCATATCATATGAATTGTTTATTGTGATATTCATTTTTGTTTAAGTATATTTATTATCTCTTTAAGCTTAATTTCAAATCCTTTTTCTTCTATAAGTGTTCCTATAACAATGATGTCAGCACCAGCATTAGATATTTCTATTGCTTTTTCTGCTGATCTTATTCCTCCACCAACAATTAATATTCCATTAAATATTTTCCTAACTTTATTAATTAATCCAGAAGAAATGGGTTCTGTAACTCCTGAACCAGCTTCAAGATAAATAACTCTCATTCCCATATATTGAGCTGCTAATGCGTACATTGCTGCAATATCTCCTTTTTCTGGAGGAATAACTCTAGCATTTCCTATATATCCTGTTGTACCACCATTTCCAATAATAATATATCCCATTGGAATAGCTTCGAGGTTATATTTTTTTACTATAGGTGCAGATAACATTTGAGCTTCAATAATAAAGTATGGATTATTTGAGTTAAGTAATGAACTAAAAAGAATAGCATCAGCATTATGTGATATACCTGTGATATTACCAGGAAACAGAATTACTGGAAGTGATGTTATTGACTTTATTGTTCTTGTAATATTATCAAGTTCTTTTTGATCAGTTGCCGTTGAACCACCAATTAATATTCCATTTATTCCTATTTCTTCAGCTTTTTTTATAGTATTGATAGTTTGTTTCTGTGATTTACCTTCTGAATCTATTAGTGCAAAACAAATGGTACCGTTCTTTTTAATGATATCTAATAATCTATTTTCTGTTATTCCAATCAATATCTAATTAACCTCTTGCTGAAACAAATTCATCAACAAATTTATTATAGATATCTATTGCTTCTGGCTTTTTTGTTGTATTTTCTTTTTTCCAAGTTAATTCACAGCTTCCACACACTATTTTTGATTCCGTTTCAAAATTTATTAACACTCTAATTGAAAACATTCCACAATTAGGACAACAAAAGACTTTTGGAAGTTTTTTCTTTGTGATCCTAATATTTTTTCTTTTTCTTCTTCCCATTGTATTCACTATCATAGGTACTATATGATGTAGTATAATAAATCAGTGATTTAAAAAAAATATATTAAAAAATAAATAAATAATATATATATTATTTATATTAACAAAAATTTATTAATAATCTTTTATGTTATTTAACATTAATAATAACCGTTAATGTTATACGAAAGTGTATAATAAAAGGGAATATGTTAAAAGAAGTTTTAATTAATGATGAAATAGGAGAATTTTTAGTAGAAAAAATAAATTTGACACAAACACAATTAGATACTTTACTAATAACTTTATTGAATAATGATAAGTCAAATTTAAATAAAATGATTTCTCGAAGAGATAATAGAAAAGTAAGTAAAGGATCTTTTATTAGAACCTTAAAACAGGCGAAAAAAAATGTTGAAAGTTCGTTATTTACATTAATTATTTTAGAATATTTTTCTATTATTGAAGAAAATCAGATTAATAATCTTATTAAGATTGGTAATACTTTAAAAAATATTTCAGATAATGTTTCAGCTGATAAGGATATAAATATTATATTAGATCATGTTTCTTCTACTATATCTAGTGTTTGTAACAAAAAATGATTAATTAAAATATTAAATATGTATATGATGTAGAAACATTGATATAATAACATATGATATCATTATGATATATTATGATAATGATAGATATATATTTTCAGTTTTTTTTTATTACTATATTTATTTTAATGTTATTGGTCTTATCTTATTACTTAACTAAAATTAAGATATTAAATAAGGAAATAAAGGATTCAGAAAATATTATACAAAGGATAATAAATGAATTAAAAGAGAGATTATATAGTCAAGATCAAAAAATATTAGATTTAGATGTTAAACTAAATATTATTGATTTAAAAATAAATAAGTTTAGTTATAAAATTAATGATAAAGTTATTAACAAACCAGGAAGTATATTCAATAATAGGCCTCTAGAAAAAATTGTATTACAAAAAAAATTAATACTCACAGAAACAGAGAAAAAAATTTTAGATAACTTATCAGATAAAGAATGTACAGTAAATGATTTGCAGCCATTACTAGGAAAAACACGAGAACATACCTCTCGTTTATTAAATAAACTTTTTTCGGAAGGATATATTACTAGAGATGATCTCAAAAAGCCTTATCAATATAAATTATTGAATAAGAATAATACTATCTTTGAATAGACATTATTCTTACTCGTTTATATAACCATCCAGAAGTTGTCCATTCTCTTGATAATAATTTCTTTTGTTCTAGTCGTGCTAAATATGTCGAAATTGTACTTAGTCTAATACTTTTATTGAATTCATCTTCGTATGTTTCTAGTATATCTGTTGATGTAAATGAACCTAGTGGAAATTTTTTTTCAATAAGATTATATAATTTTCCGAAAGAAGTATCTTTTGATAGATTTTGTACTTTTTCTTTATCTTCATTTCCATCAATTAATTCAACCATATCTATTATTTTTAGAATTTTATCACGTGATATAGAGCCGTCTAAAGATAAGGAGTAGTTTCCGCCCTCTCCATCATTGAATTCTATCTTCATCTTTCTTTTAGTCAATTAAGTAAACTTATTTTTTATAAATAAAATATATATTATAATTGTAGTGAAGTTGTGAACAAATGTGTTAAATACTAATGACAAATAATGATTTACTCACCATTTTTGAATATATTTACATTATGTTCACAATCCAATGGAAGAATTACTAGATAAAATATAAGTAAAAAAACTCCAGTGGAAGCAAAGGGGTGTGGACAGGAAACGTTCACTAAAAAATGGTCTGTATTAAGTTCCAATGGAAATAATGGGGTCAAATATTAAAGATATAAAATTTTGTTTACATTTATTCACAAATTAACTGTTATTCGATATTTACATTTCCTTCATTTATAGGACTCCAAATTTTTCTTGCAAAATAATATACTAACATAGTACCAAATACAGTAGAAACTACTAATGATAATATAATCCATACCCAATTTTTTCCTGCTGTATCTAATGGAAGAAATGGTATACCGTATATTGTTGCTAAAGTATTAGGAAGTAAAATTGCAGTTCCAACAATAGTTAACCATAATAGAACGGTTGTCATTCTATTTGAAACTGATTGCAAATTTGCCTGGAACATCGTTTGTAGTACAGACATACCACCAGCTAATACTTCTAAAACATGTTCAGCCATGGATAATTGTCTATCAAGATCACCTAAGATAATATCAAATTTTACTAAAACGTCAGAATTATCAGATATCATATCAGAATCACCATATCTTAAAGAATGAACTACATCACGAATGGCCCATACTGCATTAAGGAATGTTAAAACAGATTGTTTTATATTGAATATTTCTAAACTTAATTTCTTAGTAGATGTTTTACTATTTGCAATTTCTAATTGTATTAATTCAGCCTGTTCAATTATAGAATGTAATGATTTAAAATTTCTTTCAGCTACTTCATCTATTACTCTTGCTAAAAGAAAAGTTTGAGGATCTTGCCAATCACCACCAATTGGTAATTTTTGCATAAATGTATCTGAATATTTTGAGAATCTTAGTAAATGTTCTGTATATTCATCATGAATTGATATTAATCTATTTTTTGATAAATAAATTATTAGTGGTGTAGTATTTACTTCGCCTTTTTCTACTCGAAGAATTGGTAACATTAATCCCAAAATATCACTCTTATCTTCATAATTAGATAAATATCCAGATAATAGAGTGGATGGTGTAATCGTTAATTTCATCTCAGAATATACAGATTCTAAACCTAATGATATATCACCAATAATAAAATTAAGCCAACTTAATCTAGATCCTTTTGTAAAATTAATAGCTTGTGAGGAATTTTCTACAATAGTTCTTGAAGGTTTACCATTAGCTGAAATAGCTGATGCAAATATATGTTTGATCAAAATTCTTCACAACATGTTAATTTTTCTATCCGGCCCCCTATGTTTCTACTGGATATTAATAATTTTAATGATAATTAGTTTTAAATAAAAAGTTAACTTTTTTGTATATATTATTTTACTTATTATTATTAATTATATATAATATAAACAAGAGCGGTCTCCATATATGTTAAAACATCATATTATTTTATATTATAAAATAGGTCTCCATAAGAAATGTAGGGGTGGACCTTCTTTAATTAATAATTAATAAAAAGGGATAATTTTGTCGAAAGAGGAAAATGAAAATATATTAGATAATATATTTAATAAAATGTTAACAGGAAAAAAAATAATAATAGATCCTATAGTTTTAAATAATGATTATATACCAAAATATCTTCCTTTTAGAGAAAAACAAATATCTTCTATTGGACAATCACTTGCACTGATTCTAAAAGGGAATAAAAGTTCAAATTTACTTCTTTACGGAAAAACAGGAACTGGAAAGACAGTTGTTACACGATATATTACCGAAAAATTAATTGAACGTGTTAATAATATTAATTTAATTGTTGCTTATTCAAATACAAGAATATCAAATACAGGATATAGAATATTATTAGATTTAGCAAATGCTATTAATTTAGATATACCTTTTACTGGATTATCAATAGGAGAAGTATTAAAGAGATTAAGCGATCATATTTCTAAAGAAAAATATTTTATTATTTTAATATTAGATGAAATTGACTATTTTATAAAGAATCATGGTGATAATTTACTTTATGATTTAACAAGATCAAATGAAAATTTACACCCAGGATTTTTATCAATAATAGGCATATCAAATGATCTAAATTTTAAAGAATATCTTAATCCTAGAGTTTTAAGCAGTCTTGGTGAAGAGGAAATAGTTTTTCCTCCATATACAGCAATAGAAATAAAGAGTATATTAGAAAAAAGAGCAGATATAGCATTTGAAAATGGAACAATATCACAAGCAGCAATAAGTCTATGTTCTGCATTAGCCGGTTCAGAACATGGAGATGCAAGAAGAGCAGTTGATTTATTACGAATAGCAGCCGAAGTTGCAGAAAGAGAAGAAGCAAATAAAGTAGAAGAAAAACATGTTAGAATTGCGGTTCAAAGGATAGAAAGAGATAGAAATTATGATGCATTAACATCTTTACCACTTCAACAAAAAGTAGTTTTAATTTCTATATTAAAATTAAATTCTAATTGTACAACAGGAGATGTACATCAGAGCTATAAAGATACTTGTAAGAAAATTGGTATAGAAATATTAACACAAAGAAGAGTAAGTGGTATACTAAGCGAATTAGATTTGCTTGGTATAATAACAACGAATATTATAAGTCATGGAAGATATGGTAGAACCAAAAAAATAAAGATTGGTAATGAATTTGATGCACAAATAATTAGAGAGGCATTTAAAGAAGATCAAACTCTTTCTAATATAATTTAAAATTATCATTTATTATATTTAAAATTTTTTGTAAAAATTTCAAGTGTTGATAGATTAACTATTGGTATAATACCCGATACTGGATCTATACCCATCTTCGCTTGAAAAGGAGTTTGAGATTGCCAAGTTCCAGAATTTAAAATTAAAGTACCTCTATAACTTTCTGAATCAATTACATGAATATGTCCTGAATGAAAAATATCTGGGATATCAGATATAACTAATTCATCTTCTTCAGCTGGTAATGATGAAGATCTTTTTCCATAAACCGGAGACAAATGTCTAGATTTTAACAATAATTTCATTGCTAATGCTGGTCTATTAAATGAAAACCCAGGTGTTTTAGCTATTGCATCATCTAAACTTCTTCCATGGTAAATTAATACGTTTACACCATGTAAACGAACATAAGCTGGATTACCTAACATAGTTACATTTTTCATACAATACAAATCATTTGCATATTTTTTAGATATAGGTGGTTGAGGTAAAGATTGTATAACAGGATCATGATTTCCCGGTATAATGATAATTTCTATTGAGTTTGGTACCAGTTTTAATAGTTCAGCAAGTTTCTTATATTGACTTATTAAATTATCATCAATTAAATCATCTTCTTGACCAGGATAAATTCCAATACCATCTACACTATCTCCTGCAATAACTAAATATTTTATTCTATTAATTATATCATTATCTTTTTTTTCATTATTTAACCAATTAATAAAAGATACAAATTCATCTTTTAAGAAATTTCTACTTCCAACATGTAAATCAGAAGTAAATATAGCATAAACTTTTTTGTTAGATAAAATTGGTTTATGTTCAGGAATATCAGGTAAAGATATTTTCTTTAATATAGCTGTACCAATTTTACTAAATACAAAATCAACAATTACAAAACTATCAAGAAGAATTTTTTTTAATTGCTTAATTATATCTTGATCAAAAGCTATAACATCTATAATTCCAGTTCCATCATCAATTGTTATTGCTATATTTTTTTGTCTACTTTTTTTTTCCATAACTAAACCAGCTATCCTTTTTATTCCACTATTAGTATCAGTTTTTATTAATGATATACTCTTAATATTACGAAAATTAGGTCTAGAATATGCTATTTTTAATAATTTATTATATCGACTTTTAAATAATTTTTGAAAACCATTAATTCCTTCTATAGGTTTAAATTCACTTCCTATATTATTTATTACTTCTAACATAGAATCAATTTTTTCATCATGTAAAGTAGTTTCTTTTTTATCATTTAAAGTTAAAAAAGAAGTTATATCATTTTTTGTAATACTCTTTTTTTTATTATCTCTTATTTTGAAATCTATAATGTTAGATATCATATCATCTATATTGTTATGATTTTCAAGATTATTTATTAAATCAAATGCTTTAGGTTCTAATTGAAATCCTTTATCAATAATATTTTTTATTATAGTATTATTACTTGATATCATTATTAATTATTTGTTCCTTATATTTTTCAGTTAATTTATATTATTTAAAAGATTTAATTTTTAATTAATAATATTTTATTTTTACAAATCAAATTTAAAGACGCCGGGGGTAGGATTTGAACCCACGTGTCCCGAAGGGACAACCGCTTACTA
>CALBXV010000369.1 GCA_937890045.1 uncultured archaeon | reverse complement strand
TATATGTTTGACATGTTTTTACATTTTTATGTCAAATCAAATTCAATGCTCTCATATTTTAGTTAAAAAACAAAGTGAAGCATTACAAATTATGGAAAGAATTAAAAATGGTGAAAAATTTGGAGCATTAGCACGTGAATTATCATTATGTCCTAGTGGTAAAAAAGAAGGAAATTTAGGTTCTTTTGGACGAGGACAAATGGTTAAAGAGTTTGAAACTGCCGCATTTAATCTACAAGTTGGTGCACTTTCAGACCCAATTAAAACTGATTTTGGATATCATCTAATTAAACGGTTAGTTTAGTTTTTTGCAGAGATTTTACTGCTAATGTAATTCCAATAAATATTAGTAATCCTCCAATTATCGTAAATGTTGTAATAATTTCATTATTAAAAATATTAAATCCTAAAGATTTTAAAATAGTTGATAATATTGGAGTAATTATTATCGTAGATAAAATTATTATTGTCGTCGTACTTGATTCAATATATTTATAACTCTTTGCTAGTGTCACATAAGGAATTAACGCAGCTAAAATTAAAATTAATAGTAAAAACATATTTTTTAAATTAAATATTATATTATGTTCATAAATTACTAATTCTAATAAACCAATTGGAACTATAAAAACTGATGCGTAAAAAAATATTGTTAATAAACCCATTAAAGGATTTAATTTTCTATTTACAATAACCTGAGTATATCCATATATTGGCCAAATTATAGCCGAAAATAACACAATTAAACTACCAATTAACTGCGTTTCATTTAGCAAATTTAACCAATTTGCTCCATTCCATATTACAATGAACACTCCTGTTATTGATAATATAATTCCAATTATCTTATACTTGTTAACATGTTCCTTTAAAACTAGTATTCCAATACAAATCATTAATATACACCCAAATTGAGCTATTATCTCCGTAGTAATTGCTATTGATAATTGCAATCCATGAATAAAGGCTAAATAATTCATTGCAATCGCTAAACCAGCTAATACAACCAATTTATTTTTTAATATTATGATTTTTTCTCTATTAATTTTAAAATAAATATATAAAATAATAAAAGTCCCAAATATTCTAATAAAACTAATAAAAGTTCCACTAAAAACTTGCAATCCAAATTTCATAATAAGTGGCAAACCTCCCCATATTAAAGCTGTAATAAAAGCACATATTATTCCATAATGTTTTGTCAATTTCTACCTCCTTTTTTTTCGAATACCATGTGCATAAATTAACATAACAATTTGAATTAGTGTCAATATCTCAATTAAGTCAACTCCATATAATAAAAAATCTAATATTGGATGTACACGAGCAATTGGAATATCTAATTTAAAATATTCATCTGCGACCCATATCATATGTGGAATCTGAATTACATTAATTATTAATAAAAATAATAAATTCTCTTTTAATTGTATACTATACCAATTCCAAAATTTATTCCAAATAGGCAAATTGATGTATTTCTAACACATAAATCTATTTAAACCATTAAAATATATTTTCAATTTTTTATATTATCTATTTCTTCTTACTATCTTTCTGACGTATATCTTTGATCTGGATCTAATTCTCTTAAAATTTTTAATTCTTTGTCTGTAGGTGCTTTTGTTCTTACTACATTTTTTGGTATAATGGGTTTAAACCCAGTATTTTCTATTACATCATTCACTTCTACTCCTGGATGTATTGCTGCCAATTTCATTAATTTACTTTTTTCATCAAATTCAAAGATAGCTAAATGTGTAATTACTTTGTAAATTTTACCAAATATTAATCCACTATTTTCTCTATCCTTATTTCCATTTAAATATCCTGGACTAGTTATAAAATCAACTTTTTCAACAAATCTTCTCTTTTCATGATGTGTAGCAATAATAGTTTTGGTACATGACGTTATAATATCGTTTCCACCACCACTGCCAGGTAATCTTACTTTTGGATTTTCTGAATCTCCAATAAACGAAGTATTTAAATTTCCAAATTTATCAATTTGCGCCCCTCCTAAAAAACCATAATCTATATATCCTCTTTGTTGTAAAGAAAATAAATCTGTTGGTGATGGCAACATAACCGCCTTATATGCCGATCGACTTTCATTTGTGGATAAAGGTAAACCTCCAATTAAAATTTCTGGAGAAATAATTCCCCCTTCAAATAGAATTCGTAAATTTGGTGCATGTGTTCGTTGTGCTAATGCAGCTGAAATAAGTGGTAATCCAGCTCCTACAAAAACAACTTTATTATTTTCTAATGTACGTGAACTTAAAACAGCTACTAATTCTGCTGTATTATACTTGTTTTTATTAGGCATTACATATCTCCTTTCCTGATTGAATTCTATTTATAATTTTTTTAACTGAAAAAATATTTAAGAAATCATTGAAAGTATCTGGATTGTATATATATTTATCTAAGTATTTCTCTAATCCTTTAAGATTAGTTTCTTTCAACATTTTCGTATATTCATCAAAATGTTCATAATCTGATTCATATAATCCATAACATTCATGTGGAAATGATCCAAATGGAACTTCTACAACTGCATCTACACAAAAGAACGGTATAACAGTACGATCTGGTGTCATTCGAATTTTTTCATTACTAATTATTTCTTCAACTGTTACTATTACTTTAGTAGCAGAATATGCTACATCAGAATCAATGAATGGTGGACCATCAATTTGCACGTTTCCATATTGATCTGCTCGATGAGCATGAATAATTGCTACGTCTGGAAAAATAGCTGGCACTGCACACATTTCTAATCCAGTATAAGGACAATCAAATTTTTTGATTGATAAATTTTTTAATAAATCTGAACCTAACATTGAAAACGTGGGAAGAAATGGCACACCCATTGCAGCCGCTTTTAATCTTAAATTTAATCCTAAATGACTCCATTCTTCATATATTGCTTTTTTATTTTCCATATAGTCTCTCATAACTTTTGAAACACCCCAAGTGACTCCAATACTATACCAACTCGTAATAATTTTTTTTAGACAATTACTAGCTAATAACCAGTCTCCTTCCAGTGAAACTAAATTTCTAATTATTGTTAAATCTGTAAGTTTCTTTTTAATTATTTCACGTATCATGGCAATTGGAGTTCGAGAGTATAAACAGCCTCCTAGTGCTATAGTATCACCATTATTAATTAAATTTACAGCCTGATCTAAATTAGTAACTTTATCTATCATACCATGATTTTTTTGTTCAATTTTTTTTCTAGTATTAAGAAATTCAGTTTTTTTCATGTTATACTGTTTGTTATATTAATCAATGATTACAAATAAATTTATTTATCAATTATGTAATATGTATATTTGTTTTGTCGAAAAATTTAACTCCTGCAATCGAACCCCTTTCTCCATCCAATATTTATAAATCTGTTCAAGAAATGAATGAATATGGTAATAGATGGTTAGGCACTCCTGGAGAAATTAAAGTTCGAGACTATATTTTGAATAATTTTAAAAAAAATGGACTTACAGACGTTCATCTTGAAGAAGTTTCCTATAACAATTATATGCCTAAATCTAGTCATCTTCGTATTATTTCTCCAACTGAAGAAATTATTAAATGTGAACCATTACAATATTCGGCTAATAAAACTGTTGAAGGAGAAATTATCTATGTCGGTGAAGGAAGTAAACCTGAATTTGAAAATCTTGAAAATAATGGAGCATCTTTAAAAGGAAAAATTGTTATGGCGACTTCTTTTTTTCCTTATGATTATATTGCATATGCTGAAAAAAAAGGTGCTGCTGGGTTTATTGTAGTTAGTGACGCTCCTCATGATCTTATAAGAGGATTAGTTGCTAAACTTGGACCACCCGAACTTGAGAATCCTAAAAAACATGTTAGTAAAACTCCTGGAGTTGTTATTGCCTTGAGAAGTGCTCAAAAACTTTGGAGTATGATGAGTATGAATAAAACTAAAGTTAAAATTACCCATGAAGGTATTTACACAGTTAAAAAATCATCAAATGTGATTGGTGTAGTTTCTGGCACTAAATTCCCTGAAGAAATACTAGTAATTGGAGGTCATTACGATTCACAGTTCGACGGTAATTTTGCTTGGGATAATTTAACCGGTATATCATCAATTATTGAAATTAGTCGTATATTTGCAAAAAATAAACCATTAAGAACAGTGATGTTTGTAGCTTTTACTGGTGAAGAAATTGGTTTTTGGGGCTCCACATCTTTTGTGCAAAAAAATAAAGAAAATTTTAAAAAAAATTGTTTAGCTATGTTATGTTTAGATTCGTTAGGTAACGTCCATCCAACAAAACGAGGTATATGGGCCAAAGGAAAACCATATCTTGATTTTATACTTAAAAAAGCTAAACAAGTTGACTGGCCACTCGACATTATTTTCCCCGAATCTTGGGTACCATGGAGTGATCATGCACCATTTGCAGATATTGGTATACCAGCTGTTTATATTGTTGAATTCCCTCCTATTAATCCATATTATCATACCAATCAAGATATTATTGATTATATTGATCCTATTAAAATTGTTCAACAAGCTAATGTTTCTGTAGCTGTTGCTTATGATATTGTATATAACTTACAAAAACCAGTAATTAAATAAAAAAACAGCAGATGATTATATTAATAATCATCTCCTCCCCATATTCCTAAAGATACTACTTCAAATTGATCTCTTAGTAATTCTTTTGTACCAAACCCTAATTTTACATCAATTAAAGCAGGTTTACCACAATTTAATGCTTGTTTAATTGCTTCTTCAATTTCTCCCGGTCTTTCTACAGTTATTCCACAGCATCCAAAACCTTCAGCTACTTTGGCAAAATCAATATTAGTAAAGTTTGCTTCATGATCATAATTATTCATTATCATTTCTTCTACTATTGTATTACCACCTAATACTTGATTATTAAGAATAAAAGTAACAGTGTTTAATTCATATCTTAAAGCTGTCTCCAATTCTTGTACTTGTCCAACTAGGAATCCCCCATCTCCATTAATACAAAATACTCTTTTATCAGGTTCTGCAAGTTGTGCACCTAATGATAATGGAACCGCCATTCCTAATGCTCCCAATCCTCTTGGTTGAACAAATGATTTACTTGGATTTTTATTTTTAGCTTTTATATGACTTGCTGCCCAAGCAGAACATTGTGAAGCATCTGAAGCTACTATAGTATCTTTATCTACAAATTTCTCTATTTCTGCTATTAATCTATGCATTCTTATAGGAATTCTGTCTGAAATACTACCATCTCTATTTACATCTTCCCATTGCTTTTCAAGTTTAAGAATTTTTTGAACTCTAGACGCTCCTTTTCTCCTATTCTTACTATTTTTAATAGTGTTATATAATGAAATTAAAGCCATTTTAGCATCAGCTACTATTGCTACTTTCGTATCATAATTTCTCCCAATTTCAACTGGGTCAATATCAATATGAATAATTTTAGAATCTGGTGTTGGATATCTCCAACCTGTAGTTGACATTTCATCTGTTTTAGTTCCAATAAGTAGTACTACATCAGCTTCTTGAACAATTGTTTTTGATATAACACCATGACCAACTTTTCCAGTAATATAAGCTCCAATTGCACCTAGACTTAATTCATGAGTTTCTGGAAACAAACCTTTAGCCATAATTGTAGTTGTTACAGGTATTTGTAACAATTCTGCTAACTTAATTAATTCATCTCCACATTGTGACATCATTGCACCACCACCAGCAATTATACAAGGTCTTTCTGCTGATAATAACAATTTTGCCGCATTATCTATTGCATCCTGTCTAGGCGTCACCCTTACTGCTGGTACTGTTGAAAACTGGATTTCCGGACGACTTTTATAATCAATTTCTCCCTCTTCAAGTGCTTCTGGTCTAAAATTTAAAAATACAGGACCAGGTCTACCTGAAGTTGCTATTTTAAAAGCTTCTCGTACAAATTTATCAATTTTATTTGGATCTCTTACATCAATAGATGCTTTAGTTATAGATTGAAATAACGTTACTTGATCAATTCCTTGAGCAGGATTTTTATCTTCTGTGTCAACTGGTGAACCACCACTTAATACAACTACTGGTTGAGATGATTTATACGCTTCTGCAATCCCAGTTACTAAATTTGTTGACCCAGCTCCTACATCTCCAGTACATATACCAGGTTTACATGATGTTTCTGCATATCCAGTAGCCATTAATGCTCCCATAGCTTCATGATGAATTAAAATAGGTTTGATTTTTTGCTTTTCTCTAGCAACTACTTCATAAAATGGTTCTGGCGAATCCATTCCAATTACATATTCTACTCCATGATCTAGTAATACTTCATGTAATACTTTTGCTCCATTTTTATCCCAGTTAGTCATAATATGTTTTTACCTTATTATGATATAAAAATTTATTAGTAAAAAAAATTATTAATTTATAATATGAGTTCTCAAATTCATATTTTAGTAAAAACATTTTCAGCACCTTTAGATTTTGTTTATGATTGGTGTACAGATTTTAGAGAAGATGATCCAGAATTAACTGGATCAGATTATACTGAAAAAATAATTGAAAAAACTAAAGAAAAAGCTGTTTTTACTACAGAAACAGTTAAAGACGGTCGTATTGTTCATGCAACTGAAACCGTTTATATGCATCCTCCAGATTATTGGCATCTAGATTTCATCGGCGATGAATGTGATGAAATTGGTGATTATAATCTTACTTCTGAAGGAAATCAAACTAAATTAACTATGAAATTTGAAATTACTTATAAAAATCCAAAATTCGTTACTTCAAAAGAAGAATGGGATAAATCTGTTAATGAATACTGGGATAAATTAATCATCGCTTTAGAAAACGACTATAAAAATAATAGTTAATTTAACAGCGTTATTTCTGAGGTAATATTACTATTCGTAATGGATTACCAATTTTTTCTCTTAATGTTTTAAACGCTATATTTATATCTTGAAGTGGAAACCTATGCGTAATAATTTTCTTTAAATTTAATTTTCCCTCTACAAGTAAATCTACCATGTTAGTAAAATTAGTTGGCAGATCACCATAACAGGGTACAATTGTTATATTATTCCAAAGTATTTGCCTAATTCCAGCAGAAAAATTATCATTACTTCCTCCTATTATCCCCATTTTCCCTCCTGGTCTTACACTTCCGATTGCTAATTCTACAGTTTTTTTACCACCTACAATTTCTAATGATTTATCAGCTCCTCTATTATGTGTAAGCTCTTTAATTTTTTTGATCGGATCCTCATTTACTGCATTTATTAAATGATCTGCTCCAAATTCTTTTGCTAATTTTAATTTATCATCTAACACATCTACTGCAATTATTTCAGCTCCACGTAATTTACCAATTTGCACTGCGTTAATTCCCAGTCCTCCAATTCCATATAATGCTACTGTATCTCCTGGACCTACATTTAACAATTTCATTGCCTCAAATGGAGTAGCTAATGAATCTGCCATAATTGCTGCTTCTTCAAAGCTTAATTTATCAGGAATTTTATAAACATTATTTCCTGAAAATTTAGAATATTGAGCAAATCCTCCTGGCGCACCTTCACCATAAGCATGTTTATTTTCACATACTTTTTTATTTCCACTTAAACAATAGAAACAATTATTACATGTAACTACAGGATTTACTACTACTCGATCTCCTTTACTTAAATTCTGAATTTTATTACCTGTTTTTTCTATAATTCCACTAATTTCATGACCCATTACTATTGGAAAGCCCATTTTTGCTTTTTCAACACCTGGAACATTTAAAAATTCCCCATCTTGAATATGTAAATCAGTACCACATATTCCAGCAGCTTGGACTGATACTAATACTTCATCATCATCAATTTTTGGAATTTCTGCTTCTTCAATTTTAAATTCCTGATTTAAACCATATATTTTTGCTAACTTCATAATAAACAATAATCTATATACATAATACTTTAAAAAAATAACCTTGTTTTTTCCCAGTGTTAAATTAAAGACATAAAAACCTATTTAAATTATGGTTACTAAATATTTTTTAGGATTTTAAATTGCTTGATATACTTAAACAACTAACCTCAACTCCTGGACCTGCAGGTTCTGAAAATAAAGTTGCAGAACTATTACAAACTTACATAAAAAAATTAGGTTTAAATTCCCATATAGATAACATGGGTAATCTTGTTGCAACAATTAAAGGTAAAAATCCTGACAAATCAATCGCAATTGTTGTCCACACTGATGAAGTTAGTCTAATTGTTAAATATATTAGTGATGAAGGATTCATTTATTTTGATTTAAATGGAATGATTGATACCAGAATTCTACTCGGACTTGTAGTTGATGTTATATCTGATAAAGGTACATATCCTGGTGCAATAGGAGTCAAAGGTAAACATCTGTTAACTGAAACTGATCTTCATAATCAAATTGTTCTTGAAAATCTTTGGATTGATGTTGGTGCTTCTAGTAAAACTGAAGTTCATAAACTAGGAATTAAAATTGGAGATCCAATCGTTTTCCATCCAAATTTTCAACTTCTTGGTAAAAATCATGTGTTAAGTAAAGCTTTAGATAACAGAATTGGATGTGTTATTATGTTAGATTTACTCAAAAATCTAAAAAACACAACTCCAAATCATACTCTACATTTTGTCGCAGCTGTTCAAGAAGAAATAGGTTCAAGAGGAGCAAAAGTCGCCGCTCAAATTTTACACCCAACACAAGCAATAATTATTGATACTACTCCAGCTCGTGACCCTACAACTTCGAAACAACAAACTCCTATTGAAGTAGGAAAAGGACCTGTTATTCGTATTTTAGATTCTGCAACCGTTTATTCTAAAGAAATAACTAAACAACTTATTTCTATTGCTCAAAAACATAAACTTAATTTTCAACTTGATGTTGCAACTGGTTTTTGGACTGATGCATCCACAATTCACACTCTAGACTCTGGAATTCCTAGCGGTGGAATATTTATTCCACGATTTTCTAGTCATTCTCCAGTTGAAACTGCTAATATTAATGATATTAAACAAACATCTTTTCTAGTACTGGAATATCTTAAATTACATTAATTCAGGTGAATACTTTAACTAATTCTAATAGTCAAATCGGTAAAAGTATTAAACGATTCGAAGACCATCGGTTATTAACTGGTAAAGGTAATTTCATCGAAGATTTCAACATTGATAATATGTATTATGCCACTATATTAAGAAGTCCTTACGCTCATGCTAAAATTTTGAATATAGATACAAGCAATGCGTTAAAACTTGATGGAGTCAGAAATATTCTAGTCGGTAAAGATATTAAATCTATATCTCAACCCTTCCCTGTCGGAGTTCAAGATAATTTTACATATTATCCAATCGCAATTGATAAAGTTCGTTATGTAGGGGAACCTGTAGCAGTTATTATATCAAATGATAAATATATTGGGTCTGATGCCCTTGAATTAATAAATGTTGAATACGATCCTCTCCCAGTTGTAACTAAACCTGAAGAAGCAATTAAACCCGAAGCCCCCATTCTTCATGAGAATGTAGGGCATAATATTGCAGTTCATCGATCTCTAAATTATGGTAATATACAATCTGCAATTAGTAATTCTGAACATACTATTAAAGAAACTTTTCATTTTCCAAAATATAGTTCTACACCACTAGAAACTTATGGTCTAGTTGCTTCATATGATTCATCTTTAGATGTTTTAACTATATGGTCCAACTTTCATGGACCCTGGACTATGTTTGCTGTTGCATCTAAAGCTTTACAAAGACCACAAGATAAATTACGTTTAATAGTTCCTGGTGATATTGGTGGTGGTTTTGGAATAAAAACCAGTATATATCCATATTTAGTCTTAATCGGAATTGCAGCCATTAAAACTCGTGTACCAATTAAATGGATTGAAACACGACGTGAACATTTGTTAGCTAGTTCTTCCGGTACAGATCGATATTCAGAAATTGAAACTTATTTTAATTCTGATGGAAAAATATTAGGGTTAAAAACAAAGATTATTGATAATGTAGGAGCATATATCCGAGCTCCTGAACCTGGATGTTTATTTAGACCTTTAGGAAATTTTACAGGTCCATATCAAATTTTAAATGTTGAAATCGATGGTAATGTTATTGTTAGTAATAAATGTCCCACTGGTCCAAATCGTGGATATGGATGTCAACAAACATATTTTGGATTAGAAAGAATGATTGATTTAATTGCTCTTAAACTTAAGAAAGACCCTGCAGAAGTAAGATTAACAAATTTAATTCAACCCACTCAATTTCCATATACTACACCTACTGGAGGAATCTATGATGTAGGTAATTATCCTAAAGTTTTCAATCAAGTTCTTAATCTAAGTAATTATTCTAATTTACGTAAACTTCAAATTAAAAAAAGAAAGAAAGGTAAATTTTTTGGTATTGGCATAGGTTTAGCTGTTGATCCATCTGCGTCTAATATGGGATATGTGACTGTGGCTATACCACCAGAAATTCGTGAAAGCCCCAATTATAATCCTAAGTCTGGCAATCTTTCTACTGCATCTGTTAAAATTGATATATCAGGTAAAGTTGTTGCTGAAGTTGATACTAATCCACAAGGACAAGGACATGAAACGGTTGTTGCACAAATAGTTGCAAATGAATTAGGTATTAAACCTGAAGATGTTAGTGTTAACTCTAATTTTGATAGTTTTACTAAAGTTTGGAGTATTGCTTCCGGGTCATATTCTAGTGTTTTTGCAACAATGGGTGCAAGTTCTGTAACTTTTGCCGCACGAAAAGTTAAAGATAAAATATTAAATATCGCGGCTCATTTATTAGAAGCTCGAATTGAAGATCTTAAATTAGAAAATAATAATGTTTTTGTTCTTGGATCTCCTGATAAATTTGTCTCATTTAAACGTATTGCAGGTACTGCACATTGGAACCCAACGTTATTACCTGATGATATAGATCCTGGATTACAAGCTAGACATACATTTTCCATGAAAGTCCTTAAACCTCCAGATAAATATGATCGAGTTAATTCTTCTGCAACTTATGGATTCATAGCTGATATTATAACTGTAGATATTGATCCTCAAACATTTGAAATTAAATTAACTAATTATTTATCAACACATGATTCAGGAACAATTATTAATCCCAAAATTGTTGAAGGTCAAATTCATGGAGGCGCAATGCATGGTGTAGCAGGCGCACTTTATGAAGAATTACTTTATGATGATAATGGGCAACTTTTAACATCCACATTTATGGATTATTTATGTCCTACTGCTTATGAATCTATTGATATGAAAACAGAACATGTTGAAACACCATCACCATTAACAGCTTTAGGATCAAAAGGAGCTGGAGAAGGTAATTCGGAATCCGCTCCAGTCGCAATAGCAAACGCAATTGCCGACGCTCTTCAACCTTTAAACATAAAAATTACCGAATTACCACTTAATTCATATAAACTTTGGAAATTAATTAATGATAATCAAAAAAAATAACTTATTTTTAACATCTATCTTCTTGAGTATTTTTCTATAATTATTAATAATATTATTATTACTTGAGATATTATCAATCCATTAAATAACCAAATATTAAATAAATACACTGCAAATTCATAATATGTTAATCCAAAATTTTTTGCAGTTAAAATATCACCAAATAATAATATTACTTTAATTAAACCCCATATTATACATATTTGATTCAAATTTTTTGAATTAATAATAATTTTTGTTAATATTCCTAAATCAATTATTATAAAAATTATTAAAACATATGCATGACTTACCCCAACATCCCATAATTCCACATCAGTAAATAATAATAATAATCCACAGAAAATAGAAAAAATGTATATTATTATAATAATTTGTTTTATATGTTTACTTATTCCCATCTTTTGAATAGCTCATGTTCAATATCTAAAGAATCCAGTACTTTACCAACTACATGATCTACTAAATCATTAATCTTTTTCGGTTTATGGTAAAATCCTGGGGATGCTGGTAAAACTATAACTCCCGCATTTGTCACATTTAACATATTTTTAAGTTGAATGGAACTAACCGGGGCCTCACGTGGCACTAAAACCAATTTTCTCCTCTCTTTAATACAAACCTCAGCTGCACGTAAAACTAAATTTGTTGAATATCCTGTTGCAATTCCTGCTAATGTTTTTGCACTACATGGAATAATTACCATTGAATCCGTTTTAAATGAACCACTTGCTAAACTTGCAGCTATATTATTTTCATCATAATGATGAGTTACCAGAGAAATTATTTCTTTTTCTTTATAGTTGGTTTCATGTTTTAATACTTTAGTTGCACTATTTGTTAATATTAAATGCGTTTCTATTTTTAACTTATTTAAAATTTCTAGCAATCTAATTCCATAAATTACTCCACTTGCCCCTGTTATCCCAATAATAATTTTTTTCATTCTTATGTTATTTATATGAAAACGTAACAGATATATTTTATTATTCATATTCTATTATATGAATAAACGTGATTTACATCCGATACAAAGAATGACTATGACTTGGACCCGAATTTATTATCATTTAGCAAAAGCTATTATTGATAAATATGGTGATGAAGGAGAAAACCTAGTTAAACAAGCGGCTAAAAAAGCCGGAGATGAAGACGGTGTTAGAATACGTCAACTCGCTCTTGATTGGAAAATAGGAATTAACCCTGAATCTCTACTTAAGACTATGACATATCTTTGGCCTGAAAATAATACTGAAGGACATCCGCGTTATACTAAAAAAGATACACGATCATTTGAAATTACTTATTGTCCAATTGAAGAAATGTATGAATCCCTTCCTGATGGAAAAAAAATTGGAGAATTATGGCAAAGAGCTTATCATCCTGGATTATGGAGTAAATTCAACTCTGATTATAGTCTAGAAGTTGAAGCTTCTATGATTGGTGGAGATAAAACTACTATTTATACTCAAAAATTTACCAAATAATCAATATTTTTATTTATTTTCAATGATTTAAGATAATTTATGTATCTACATCATCATTGTGTAATCGTTCAAGATATGGATGAAGCATTGAAAATATTTTGTGATTATTTAGGAATGAAACTAGTTAAAAGAGTTGAAGGATTTGGTGACAATCTTGAGCTTGCATTTATAGAAGAACCAAAAACTGGACATCAAATAGAACTCTTTAGCAGATTACCTGTTGACATCAAAAATCAGGGTTCTGGAACCCTTGATCATCTTGCTTTTCTAGTAGACAATGTTGATCAATCATTTAATGAATTAAAAGAAAAAGACGGCCTCGAAGTTGATAAAGAACCTTATACTATTGATAAATATAATGCTAGAATGGCATTTTTAAAAGATAACAATGGATTTCGAATCCAACTTGTTAATTATCTATGAATTTTATTCTTTAAATAATATAATTATATTTTTTTAAATTGAATACAAATCTACTTGTTTCAAACCTTTGATTCTATTTCTTATAGTAACCTCAGTAACTCCAGCTGCTTCAGCTAAATCTTTTTGTGTTACTGAATGGTCTTCTAGAGGAAATAATGTACAAGCCAAATATAACGCAGATGCCGCTAATCCCATTGGGTCTTTACCAGCTGCAGTTCCAGATTTTTTTACCGCGTTTAAAATATCAAACGCTTTTCTTTGCGTCTTCTCTGAGAGATTTGCTTTACTTGCAATTCTTGATACACATTTAATTGGATCAACAACCGGTATTGATAAATCCATTTCTTTTATTAAAAATCTATAATATTTAGCTAAATCTTTTTTTCTCATATTAACAGAAGTAGCTATATCTTTTAACGTTCGTGTAGCACCAGAACTTCTACATGATTCATATAATGCAGCACTTACCATACCTGCAATTGATCTTCCTCGTACTAAACCACGTTCAAGTGCTTTTCTGTATGTATATGCAGCGCGTTCTATTACTAAATCACTTACATTTAATTTATCTGCTAATCTATTTAATTCACTAAGAGCAATAGTTAAATTTCTATCTGTTGACCCATGTACTGTACTTCGTCTGTCCCATGTTTTCATACGATTTATTGTTGTTCGACTAGATGATGATAACGTTCTTCCTGTAGCATCTTTATATCCATCTCCAATTACAGTTGATAATCCCATATCATGTTTTGATAAAGTCGATGGTGATCCAGTCCGTCTTTTAGTTTCTCCCTCTTCAAGTGTATATGCTCTCCATTCTGGTCCTGTTTCCTCAAATCTATCTTGTAATACATATCCACAACCTCCACATACAAATTCTCCAGTATTAGAATCAAATATTGAAATTTGTTTTCCACATTTTGGACATTTAATTGAAGTTCTTTGATTTTTCACTGGTCCCTTTACTGGTCCAATATCTTCTCCTACATTTCCTACTGGTCCCATATCTTCTACTGCATTTCCTATATTTCCTATATCTTCGTTATTATCTTCCAAATTTTATTCACAATATTTTTAGTATTTTTGAAAAATACACGTTATAGTATTTATATCTTTCGGTTACTTTTTGTAATATTAATAATTTCATTTTAACTAACGGGCATTAAATTATGGGAGTTCCAGAAAAAATAAAAAAAATTGAGGATGAACTTCGTAAAACCCAAATTAATAAAAGTACTGAACATCATGTTGGCTTACTTAAAGCTAAATTAGCAAAACTCAAAAATCAACAAGATGAAATAAGAACAAAACATACTACTCGTTCAACAGGTTATGAAGTAAAAAAAACTGCAGATGCAACTATTGTATTAATTGGATTACCTAATGTTGGTAAATCTTCTTTGTTAAACAAATTAACAAATGCAAATTCTAAAGTTGGTAACTATCAATTTACAACATTAACCGTTGTACCTGGAATTATGAAATATAAACACACCTCTATCCAAATCTTGGACCTCCCAGGTATTATTAAAGGAGCGTCCAGAGGTAAAGGATTTGGAAAACGTATACTTTCTGTAGTCAGAAACGCGGATTTAATTGTATTTATGATTGATATCTTCAATTCAAATATATTTCAATTATTATATGATGAATTATATGAAATTGGTATTAGACCTAATGGCACACCTCCAAATATTGTTATTGAAAAAACACAATCCGGAGGTATTGAAATTCATTCTGATGTAACTTTAACTCATTTATCAAATAAGTTTGTTAAAGATATATTAAGAATACACGGTATACAACATGCAAGAATTAATATCAAAGAAGATATTAATTACGATCAATTACTAGATATGATTTTAGGAAACAGAAAATATGTTCCATATATAACTTTATTAAATAAAATTGATTTAGTTGATTCTAAATTTCTTACCAAGGTTAAATCTCAATCTACTACATCATTTATTCCAATTTCTACAAATACGAACAAAAATATTACTTTACTAAAAAATAAAATATACAATATATTAAATTTCGCTCAGATATATATGAAACCCCAAGGTAAACAAACTGATTATGAAGAACCAATGATAATTAGAAAAGGAGATAAAATAGTTGATGTTTGTAATAAAATTCATAGAAATTTAAAAACTGATTTTCGATACGCAAAAATTTCTGGTAAAAGCGTTAAATTTAATGGTCAAAAGGTTGGGTTAAATCACGTTTTAATGGATAAAGATATTCTCACATTTGTTACTAAATAATCTCATTTTTTTATTTTTTGTATTTTTTAAATAATTAATATTATTATTCAATAACTAATTAAATAGCTGTTAAATATATATTATTATAAATTGCAATCTATCGGAATAATTGCCAGTAATTCATCAGAAACTGAAGCTAGAGTTATATTATTTGATCAAAAAGAAAAAATCGTACAGACTGAGTCATTAGTTGAAGTAAATAATTTAAACGAAGGCAAAATTATGGCTGTTTTACGTAAAGGAACTGGTAATAATGAGACTCTTAATCCTGGGTTTTATAATCCTGGAGTTGCTTATGCTAGAATTGGAGGTCAACCTTCTAACGCGAAAGAAATTTATGATTTTTCTCTTTCAGTAATTGGAGTTATTGGTGAATCTGTTGAGCAAAATAAAAAAATTATTGCTCCAGGCTCTCCCGTTCAATTATATGAGGATATTGATAATCCAATGGCTAAATTAGCTGGTCCCAATTATAAACATTCAATAGGTCATTATGTAGGTCATCCAACTTGGTCAGTAACTGTAAATCATACTTTTATTCCATATCATATTGGAATATTTGCTAGTACTGGTGGTGGAAAATCATTTCTCGCCCGTCATGAAGTTATACCATTTTTAACAAAAACTGGTTACTCAATACTTATCTTAGACTGGAAAGGAAGAGATTACGCCCCTCATTTTCCTAAAGACCAAGTACTTAGTATTTCAGATATTGCTTTGGATAACGATACTATTGTTAGCTATTTGAGTGAAAAAATGGGGAGTTTTGGTTATGTAGCTTATGGTAGTGGCGAAAAACGTGGTGTTGTAACTCAAGCTCTCGAAAGCTTCATATATCAACAAAAATGGCAAAACTTAAGTGCTGATAAATTTCGATCTCTTATGGAGAATACTATTATTTCATCTTTAAATAAAACTAACGCAATTAGTGGAAAACCTTATGAAGAAGAACAACGGTTCCGTCGTGGATTAAGTAAACTTCACAATGATCATATAGATAACATTCTTGGCACTAAAACTCCAAATAACTTACTTGAAATAACACGAAAGAAAAAAATATTAGTTTTAGATATGAAAAAAACCGGTAAAAATGAAAAACTTTCAGCATTTTTAACTCTAGCCAACTATTTTATGGAAATAATGCAACAAAATGAAGATCTTGACGTAGCTCTAGTGCTAGATGAAGCTCCACAATATTGTCCATATAAACCTAGTGGCATCCAAAGTAAAACAACTGAAATAATTATTGATATATGTGCTTTAGGTAGAACACATAAATTGTGTATGTGCCTCCTATCACAAGGTATAGCAGGTGAAATAGGAATAAACGCAGCTGTTAGAAGAAATTTAAATACACAATTTGTTGGCAAAATTCATCCTTTAGATATGATGGAAGCAAGTAATTGGCTCTCTCCATTTAATATTGATCCTAAATTTTTACTTTCTCTTGCACCTGGAAATTTTTATTTTATGGGTAGTATGAATCCCTCCCCAATTCCTTTATTGTTAACTTTTGAACTAAGTGAAAAAAATGAAATGTAATGCATGTGATTTATTAACTGATCTTCCATTTCATTGTAAATACTGTGATTTATATTTTTGCGGGAATCATCAGTTACCTGAAAATCATAAATGTGAAAAACTTTGGTTGGCAGCCCCTCCTACCAAATACTCTGAATCATCAACAAATACTGATTTCTCTTATCCCTCATCAATAATTAAAACAAATAAATTTCAACTTCCAAATAATGAAAAAATTCATTTGTTAATTGGAACTATTTTAGTTATGTTAGTTGGTTTAACATTAAACACTAATTTGTTATTTCAAATCCCAATAATTTATGTATTAATTATGGTATTAGCTTTTTCATGCTCTTTTCTTGGTCATGAATTAGCTCATAAATTTATGGCTCAACATTATGGATTATGGGCAGAATTTCGTCTAGTTAAAATTGGTGCAATACTTACATTGATAAGTATTTTACCATTTTTATTTTTTAAAATTATTGCACCTGGAGCTGTTATCCTTAGAAATAGCACTGATACTAAAACTCTTGGCCACATTGCTGTAGTAGGACCAATTTTCAATCTCTTAATTGCGTTTATTTCCTTAATTGGTTTAAATATACTTAATTTTATTTCTACGCCACCTTTCTTTGGATCTTTATTTATTTGGCTTGGTTTCATTAATTCCTTTATAGCGTTATTTAATTTAATCCCCTTTGGGATTTTTGATGGTCAAAAAATATATAGTTGGAATAAATTGATATGGATAATTATGCTTGGGATCTCATTTATTATGTTCTTAAGTTTTAGATAACAGTGATAAAATATTGGATATAGAAATTATTAAAAATTGGGTTAATACCGTTAGTCAATTCACCAACTCTGATGATATTGTTTGGTGTAACGGTTCTGAAGATGAATATAATCAACTTACTAATCAAATGATAAAAAATGGTACTTTAATAGCACTTAATAATTTACAATATCCAAATTGTTATTTATATAGAAGCGATATCAATGATATCGCTAGAACTGAAAATCTAACTTTTATTTGTACAACAAAAAAAGAAGATACTGGACCCACTAATAATTGGATGTCACCTAAAGATGCAAAAGCAATAATTAACCCCATTCTGAAAAATTCTATGTCTGGTCGAACTATGTATGTAGTTCCATATCTTCTTGGACCACCAAATTCTGATTTCACTCAAATCGGAGTAGAGATTACTGACAGTCCTTATGTGGTATTAAATCTTAAAATAATGACTCGTATGGGATCAATTGTATTAAATCAACTAAATAAATATGATAATTTTGTTAAAGGTGTACATGCAACTCATAATCTTGATCCAAAACAGCGATATATCTGTCATTTTCCAGAAGAAAACCTAATTCTTAGTGTGGGATCTGGTTATGGTGGTAACGCTTTACTTAGCAAAAAATGCCATGCTTTACGTATAGCAAGTGTAAATGCAAGAAAAGAAAATTGGTTGGCTGAACATATGTTAATTATGGGCGTCGAAAAACCTGATGGTGATATAACATATTTAACTGGCGCATTTCCTAGCGGATGTGGAAAAACAAATCTTGCCATGTTACAACCACCAAAATCTTATGAAAATTGGAAAATATGGACAATTGGTGATGATATTGCTTGGTTACACCCATCTCCTAAAGGTAAACTTCACGCCATAAATCCTGAAAATGGATTCTTTGGTATAGTATCTGGTACTAATCAAGTTACTAATCAAAATGCAATGAATACTATAAGAAAAAACACTATTTACACCAATGTTGCTCTTACACCTGACAACAATCCTTGGTGGGAAGGTATTGACGACCCCGCTCCTAATTCACTTATTAATTGGTCTGGTAAAACAGTTAACAATTTTAATGAAAATTGCGCTCATCCAAATTCTCGTTTTACATCACCTATAGAACAATATCCAAATTTATCTAAAAATTATAATAATGTACAAGGAGTCCCCCTTTCTGTGATGATATTTGGTAGCAGAAATCAACTTGCTCCTCTTGTCTACGAGTCATTTGATTGGAATCATGGAGTTTTTATTGGAGCAACAATGGGAAGTAAAACTAACGCAACAATGGCCGGAGTTCCTGTAGTCCGTCGAGATCCAATGGCTATGTTACCTTTTTGCGGTTATAATATCTCTGATTATCTTAATCATTGGATTGATATGGGTTCTCGAATAGTTAATAAACCACGAATTTTTCATGTTAACTGGTTTAAAAAGGATAATAATGAAAAATATATTTGGCCTGGATATAAAGAAAATATACGAGTTCTTGAATGGATTATTAAACGTGTTAACAATCAAGTTTCTGCTGTTGAAACACCTATTGGTTATATTCCAAATATTGAAGATTTGAATTTAGAGTCATTAAATTTAAGTGATAATGAACTTAAATTATTATTTAATATTGATATTGATCAATGGCTTACAGAATTTACGGGAATCAATGATTTTTTCAATAAAATTCATGTTAATAACACACTTCAAAAACAATATACCTTGGTTAAAAAACGTTTAGTTACATCAGAATAACTAAATTATTTTTTGTAATTGAGACCGTGCAAGTAATTTTGCTACTTTAACTGGTTCTGGTATCTTTCCATTATACGTAAATTTATTTAATATTATAGTTGCTAATTTTTTTTCTACACCTGCAGTTCTTATAAACACATAATAACCTGTTTTTAATTTTATTTTTTCTCTATTTTTGATTTGTAAATATTGCTCTTTTTTATATTTTAAATTTGATACTTCCTTATCAAATATAGCTTTTAAACTTCTTGTCTCATTAAATGTTAAAGAAATTACTGGAAGTTTAAGTTGCGTATTTATTTTTTCAATATCTATTATATTAAATAAACTGATTATAGAACCAGCTATTAATATACAATTTATATCTTTTCGATTTAATTTTTTGTACATCTCAATTATTTTTTCCGTTGCATCATCACCATATAGTTGAATTTGACTTGATATCATTCCATCAATTAATAAATCACTTCGCATAACGACTCCAGATAAAACTGATTTATTAGTTTTAGAATTTTTTGATTGAAAACTTTCTGCAATACCTAAGCATCTTATTCCTTTTTTTTCTAAATGAATTTTCATGGTGTATTTCCATATATTTAATATATATTAGATGGGGACGGTAGGACTTGAACCCACGATCTCTGCGTCACCGCAGCTCCTGAAGAACATCATTCCTTATTAAAGGTCAGTTGACGCAAATTTCAGGTTAAACTTCTGGAGCGCCTAGCGACAACATAATTATTTTCTAATTAGTTGTTAACGCCATACCTAGCTTGGCTACGTCCCCATCTTATGTTTATCTGTGCGTATCAAATCTAAAAATATTATGATAAAATTCAAATTTATATAATGTTTTTTATGTTTCATGTCTGATTTTCTTGCTAAATCTTTCGTTCCTCTTGAATATAATTTTTATTTAAGATCAACTCGTATTGTAGCACAAGAAATTTTAGGTAAATTTATTGTTCGATCACTAAAAAACAAGTTTTTAATTGGTAAAATTGTTGAAGTTGAAGCTTATGAAGGTTCTAATGATCCTGGCAGTCATGCTTATGGTAATGTTACTGCAAGAAATTATATTATGTATGGCCCTCCAGGTTTTTCATATGTTTATTTTATTTATGGAATTCATTATTGTTTAAATATTGTAACAGAGAAAATCGGCATTCCTGGAGCTATTCTAGTTAGAGCTCTTGAACCTATCCATGGTTCTGATATTATGAAACAAAATCGTAATACCTCTCGGTTAACAAATTTAACTAATGGCCCTGCAAAACTCACTCAAGCATTGAACATAACTTCTAACCACAATAATTTAAACCTCACTTGTGATGATGAACTTTATATTTGTAGATCTATTAATAAAGAAAATTTTAATATTGCAAATGATTTTCGAATAGGTGTTAAAAAAGAGAATAATAAACCTTGGAGATATTTTATTGAATCAAACCCTTTTGTATCAGTTGTTTAATTTCACTTTTATATTACTTTATATTTGGTAGCAGCTTTAGATACTGACATTCCATTTCTGATTTCTTCTCTAAATTTTCCTTCTTTACTAAATCGTTCTTCCGCTTCACTTAAAACCTCATTTATCATATTTTTTGGTATTATTACTATTCCATCTAAATCAGCAAACACTATATCTTCAGGGTTTACAGTAACTCCTCCACAGTTTATTGTTATATCTCCCCACTCACTTACTTTTATTCTGCCTTTTGAATCTCTTGGAATATAATCTTTTCCCCATACAGGAAATGGCGGATTTATTTTTAAAATTTCTGGCACATCACGGACCGCGCCATCAGTGACAACTCCTGTAGCACCTCGACTTTTAACTGCATGACTCATTAATTCTCCCCAAGTTGCACATTCAACACAATTATCTGTTTCTACAATAACTACTTGGTCTTTATTTACTGATTCTAACATATCAATTAAAGTATCTGACCAATCATCATCAACAGGTACAGCATTTGGAAAATCTTTTAATTTACTAAATTTTACTGTAAAGGCTGGACCAGCAACTATTGAATTTTCTAGTACTGGTTTAATTTCCTGATTTAAAACGTTATTTGTTACATTCTTCTCATCTAGTATATCTGCTATAAGTGGCGTATACAATTTTTTTAATCTATTATTTATTGACATTATCTTTTCAATTCATATAAGTTATTATTATATTTTATATTTACATTTTAAAATAATTATAACTATTGAATTTTTTAGTATAATTAATATAAAGATGAATAATAAAATATTATAGATATTCTCTTGTCTAATAATAAGAAAACTAGAAGAGGTTTATTTGGATTTATAGTTGGCGCCGTTTTTGGGTATTTTTTAGGTACTGGTGCAGTTGCAAATCTATTACGTGACCAAGGTATAAGAGTTACTGTTGATGAACAACAGACTAAAGAAACAGTAACAGTAACTGAAAGAGCAGGAGGCGTTAATACTATTACTGTAACTGAGGGACAAACAACTCAGCAGAAACAAGGGACTACCGGGCAATCATCAAAAGATTGGAAAAACAAGTTTAAAGAAATCTTTCACAAATATGGTTTAATTGATCAAGCAAAAGTAACTGATTTACCTAAACCATGGCTATCAATTGACTATACATGGAACTCAATTAAACAATTAACAAATTCACCATCTTGGCCTCCAGGACCCAATCAGCCTATAGAACTTAGTTTTGATGTCAGTAATATGGGGTCTTTTCCAGCAATAACTTGTTATATAGATGTTTTAGAAGGTCCACCCCTTGGTGAACAAGCTCCTTTATCCGAGTACGAACTTCGGGATAGAAAAATAATGACATTACAACCTGGTACACAGAAAACTATAAAATTTAATAATATTTATCTAAAAAATCAGTCTGGACTTTTGGTTGGTATAGTACATGATCCATTATTAGACCCCAAAGGTTGGTATATAGACGGCCCAATCTCTTTTCATAATCGTCATCTTCATCATGCCAGTTTTGATAAGGCCAGCAGTATTGCGGAGTTTAAGAAAGTCTAAAGGATGTAGATGATTTATGCCTAAAATGGGAATACATGGTATTGTATTGGAGGACGCTATTAAAAAACTTCAGCTTGACCCGGATACTAAATCTCTTGGAGTAGGAATTGAAGAACATATGGATTGGGCTATGCTTGGAGCAATAGGTCCAGATCTATTCTTTTGGTCTCCAGATTATGAAATTATGGACACTGTTATTGATATGTGGAAAATCTACAAGAAATGGTCTGAGATTTACAACGATTGTATGGCTCCTGTAGTATGGGTTAAAGATAAAGTTGTAGAGTTCGGAGAAGATGTTTATGCTGCTGCAGAAGACGTTTTGCCCACAAGTAGCATTGAAACGATTGCTAGTGTTTTACAAGAATTACGTGAAACAGTTGATTTGTTTAAATCTGGAATAGTTACTGGTGTTGAAACACTAGTTGGTACATCTTATTCTGACGACTTTTTTTCCGGTTTTAAACCCCCGCTTCAGGATAATAAATCTGAATCAAGTTGGCTTTGGTTTGATATGTTACATTATCGAAATACCGGAGATTTTGCACATAATTTACTTAAAAATGCAGGAACTGGAACTGACCGTGTAAAAGCTTACGCATTTGGCTATTTATCTCATATTGCTACTGACTTAGTTGGCCATCCTTATGTTAATCAAATAGTCGGAGGACCATTTAGATTACATCCTCATAGACATGTTACAGTAGAAAATTGGATGGACACCAGATTATATCATGAAAGATTTTCAGAAAATATTAACAATACTTTAGTTACTAGACTAGGTTTCCCCAGCACTTCTCAATTACCAACTGATATTCGCGATCTTTTGTATAAAACATTTAAAGATACTTACCAGAATATTCCACATCCAACTAAGCTTTCTGGTGAAGGTTTTCTTACTAAAAGTCAAATTAGTGATACATACGGAATATTTGTTGAAATATTAAATATAATGCCAGATACGGTAGTACCTAGACCTGAAGAACCATTTAGTAATGTTCTTGAACTACTGGGGGAAGCTGTGCAAGATATGTTTGAACAATTTGATAATTTCCCCAATCCCCCCGACCCAGCAAAAGGTAACTGTTCTTTAGGGGATATACTTTCGTTTGGAACTACTGATAATTCACGTGATTGTTACGACAACTTCTTTGAAAAAGTAGGTGAATGGGTATCATGGGTTCTAGAAGTTATTGAATGGACTACACTAACAGTAGTTGCAGTTATAGATGCATTGGTAGCATCTTTTGGACTCCTACCCATACTAACAATATTAGCAGTGATATATCTGATTCAATTAGGTTTATATGAGATTTGGAGAAGCTTTAGATCAATTTTGGCATTACACGGTTACATCTACCCAGACCCTGACGATCTTGATACTAGTCATGGTCGAAATCTAACAACCACATTTCAATGTCTTATTGAAAATTTCAAATATCCAAGACAATCAAAAAACTCAGACTCCAGTCACTTATCCTGTCCCCCCTCTAATTATGAGAAACCTATTACAGCTGTAGCTTTTCATCCTGTAGGTGACAGTGAAACTTCTCCAGAGGACTTCATTTCCCAAGCCCCATTTGATCCTCAATCATTGGAAAGATATGCACTAGCTAATTCACCAGAAGATACACGAGCTATACATAGAGCAGGAATTAGCATTGGTAATGCAACTGATATCACGGCATGGATGATGAAAAACGCGGCAATATCTGTTAATAATCAAACTTCGAGTGCGCAAAACATTAAATCAATTCTTTTCACAAATTGGAATCTTGATGGAGATAGAGGCTATGGATTTAAAACATGGTCCGCCAACCTCCCACCAAATGGTAATGGACTAGTCCAAGAAGAAAAATATGTTTAATGCGGGGGATGGGATTCGAACCCACGTACTCCTAAGAGAATGGATTACTTATTCTTTGATCTTGAGTCCATCGCCTTTGACCAGGCTAGGCTACCCCCGCATCTTACTTTATTTAATTTATCTTAATTTTAAATCTGTTT